>NZ_JAGDXD010000058.1 GCF_023256255.1 Caldivirga sp.
AAGGGAGTTCATGGAGCCTTGAGGAACCATGGCTACCTTAACCCACCTGTAATTCCTCCTAAACTCCTCCTCACTAAGCTTAAGTATATCAACACCCTCGAAAATAACCTCACCACCAGTCACCCTGGCGTTCTCCTCCCATGACCTAGTTATCACCTTAGCTAACGTTGACTTACCGCTACCTGTCTCACCAACTATGGCTACTGTCTCACCCTCATTAACACTAAAACTAACACCCCCAAGTGCCTTAACAATACCCCTAGTGGTCACGTAGTTTAGGCTAACACCCTTAACATCAAGAAGCACATTAATCACCTTCTCAACCTAGGGTTAACAATAGGCTCTATTGCCAATGCGGTCACTATGAATGTTACGGCAACAAGCGTTATCAATATGCCTGGTGGAATAACCCACCACCACATACCTGTCTCCAAGGCACCATACTCTTCAGCGTAATAGAGTATTGTACCCCATGTTGGGTAACTTACGCCAGCTAGGTTAAGGAAGTTTAATGATGAGAGGGTTAGTATTGCTCCAGGCACATTAACGACTAAAAGGTAAAGCATGTATGGGGTTATTTGAGGCAATACGTGGTTTCTAAGTATCCACAGGTTACTGGCCCCTGAGGCTTTAGCTAAGTCAATGTATGCTGCTGTCCTTATCTGCATTGAAATCGATCTAATAATCCTAGCACTACCACCCCAGGCTAATACTGCTAAGTAAAGCATGGCATCCCATATGTTTAAATGAAGGAGTATTGATAGTACTACCAGTATTACGAATGATGGTATCAATATAACCAGGTCAGTTATCCTAGTTAAGACTTCATCAACAATACCCCCCATGAAGCCCGCAGCTAAACCAACTCCAACTGCTATAACTGTAACAAGCAGTGCGTAAACTATACCAATCTCTAGGCTTATTGGGAAGCCAGCCAGTAGTCCTAACCATAAGTCATGGCCAACGGTATCAGTACCCATTAAACCATAGGCGGTACCCTCTAGGGCAACCTCAACAGGCTTTGAATCACCTGGGCTTGGTAAGGAACCGGAGGTGGGCATTAATGTTATAGTTATGGTATACTTACCGTAAAGTGACTTTACATAGTTACCAACTACACTCATGAATACGTACGGGAATGCTGAGGAGCCTATTGGTATGTTTAAGGCATATCCGTATTTTGAGGCATAGAATTGAATTATCTGACCCTCAACCTGATACATGGTGCCAACCTCAGTGACCCCTGAACCTAATTGAACAGGCCCAATCCGTAGGGTTGATCCATCAGGCCTATTCACAGTTACGTAAGCAACCATGCCAGTACCACTGAGAGGTGGTTTCAGGACTATGAAGAGATCATTCCAAGGCTGCTTATAATAATTATATACACTGAAGCTTACCGTTATTGATGAGGATGATGCCTGCGTTATGCTACTACTTATAACCTCTGGTGCATATGCATTACCTGTAAACACATTAAGCCACACTGGCGGCGCATCCTTTGGGTAAATTTCCCAATTCGTCGGCACATTCCACACCTCACCGAAGTTGGGTGGTATTACTATTGCCGCATATATTGATGCACCTATTAGGATTATAAACAATGCTAGGGATACCTTACCCAGCGTTGTGGATAAGTAGCCGTGAGCGAATTCACTTAGGGACATTCCCATTATCCTAACTTGTGATGACTTAGCCATCATTAACCACCTGCGCTTTCCCTTATCCTTGGATCAAGCACATAGTAGAGTATCTCAAGTATGAATACTAGGATTATGTAAAGTAACGTAGACATGTAGGTTACGGCTAATATAACCGGCATGTCTGGTGATGGTACACCAACTATGGCTATGTTAAGGACATAACCCAATCCCCACCAATGGAAAACCGCTTCAGTAAGCAGGAATCCGCCGAAGAGCACGAATGGTATTGTTATGAATATGCTAGTCAATATCTGCGGCATTGCAGGCCTCATAATATACCTATTAACTATGTGACCTTGTGGAAGACCCTTAACCTTAGCGAAGAACACGTAATCCTCCCTAGCTATATTGAGGACTATTGACCTAGCGAAATATGCCCAACCACCAACATTAACTACTAGTACAGTAACCATGGGTAATACCATGTGGTAAAGTAAATCAATGAGTATTGACGGGGTTACTAATGCCTTAAATGGATTATAAAGCCACATGTTGTAGTATTGGCTACTCACAATACCTCCATAAGGGAATGTTATTGGGGAGTGCATTAGTCTTAAATCCACCGCGAAAACCAGTATCATTAATATACCAACCCACCATTGTGGAATACCATTATCCACAGCACCGTAGTAGGTTACAGCCCTATCGTAAAGAGTGCCATACTTTAAGGCGGCCCTTAAGCCAAGCCATATGCCAATAACGGCACTAAGCATTATACCTAAGGTATCAAGAATCACTGTCCCAGGTAGCGCCGACATTATTATTGATACAACCCTACCTGAGGGTACACCATAGGAATTGGGGAAGTAAGAGAAGCCCCAGTTAAAGGACAGTATATTGTAAAGTATGAAGAACACCCTCAGGAAGACAGGTTGATTTAAACCATAAGCAGTTTCCAATTGGCTAATGAGCTTCTGCCTTAATTGATCAGCCTGAGCAGGCGTCATAGGGTGATGGAGCATTAAGGCTGCAACCTGTTCACTGGCTTCTCTTTCAATATTACTCTTAAGTATTTGCGACGCTGGACCAGATAAAACAGCTGCAATTACTATGAGAACCACGAGTAGTACAATAACTAGGTTAATTAGCCTTATCGTTAAGGCCCTGAGTAAACCCATACTCATTGCCCCTTGGTGCACTTATTAATAAGCTTTACCACGCATAAGTCATATATTTTAATTTTTACAAAACATTATTATCTAAATTTTATTTTAAATATTAGTGATTAGGCGATTAAGAGCTTACAATTATGGTAGTCTGATACTGCGCTGGTATTGCCACTATACTTGTGTAGTATAATACCCATAGTGAGTATGTTCCTGGTGTTAGTGTGCTTGTTACGCTTGCCGGTATTGTAAACGTTATCGTGCCAGCTGTTCCGCTTACAGTACCATTATACTCCCCTGAGAACACCACTACACCACTTGGTGATACTAAGTAAACGTAGGCCTCAGGTATACCTGCTGGGTCGTATGTTGTTATTGTAAATGTTGCCGGTTGCCCGACAGTCATATTGCTTGGTGTAACCAAAATAACGCTAGGTACTAGGTTTCCTCCTGGTGGCATTGTGGTTACGCCTAGTTTAGCATATATTTGATTGAACCAGTAGGTGTAGTTGTATGGGTAGCCGCTCCACTTTACTAGTGTTGCTGACTGTGGTGATACCGTTACAATATTCTTCAGTATGTATGGGCCATTACTTATGAATAAGTTACCGTAGGTGTTATAGAAGTTTAAGGCATCCTCATAAGCCTTAATGGCTGTTGCAGTGGCGTTAGGGCCTAGGAAGTTGTAACCATTAATAATAGCCCATGAGCCATTATCCCAAATGTAACCAGTCTTAGTCCAATTCTCAAGCACACCAGCTAAGTAGGCGTTAACACTTGGACTCCTTAAATCAAGCTGAGGAATCTTAAGTGACTCAGACTCACCAGTTGAGAAGGCGTACTTACCTTGTGCATAGGCGTAAAGTTGAACAGCCTGAATTGGCCATGGATTAGCGAATGTTGGGAATCCTGGGGCATAGAATGATGCAACAAATGCCGGTATTGGGAACCAGTAATTACCATAAACCACCACGGTACCGTTGGGGAAGAATTGTAAGCCGGCTATTGCTGGGATTTCTGATGATAATGCTGAACCAATATCACTGGCTGCAGCTTGATTGGGACCTAGATCTGGTGCCCCAGTGGTTGTTGTTGCGTATAGGTCGAACCAAGTGTAGTAGTAGAATATGACGTCAGCCATGCTTATTGGTTGACCATCCTGCCAATACTGCCCTAACCAAGTACCATTGAAGTAGAAGCGTACAACATCCTTAGCGTAGTGGCCTGAACCAACATTAACCCACTTCCTAAGCGTGGCATTCCAGACCACTGCATTGGCTGGTACTGGGAATACTGCTGAACCATTTGGACTCATCTCAACACTCCAAGAACCCCTAAGTGGCATTGGTAAGCCATTGAACGGGTTATAGTAGTAGAATGGGTCACCGATCCAGCCTTGAATAACATCAACATCATATACCCAAACCTGTATATACCAATTATAAGTATTCCAGTCCTGCACTGTAACATGACGCATACCAACCTTAAGCGTGTCAGGATGCAGTGTTGAGTAGGCGAATTTAACGCCAAGAGGCCACTCTAGGCCGAAGACACTGGGCATGTAGTTCTGCACTGATGATAATGCTGGGTATGGGAACCTATTGGCTACTTGCCAAACCCTAACAGCCTGCTGGAAGCAATCGAAGAGCGTTATCTTTGATATGTTAATGAATTGACCCATTGAGGTGAAGTTACCTATGGCTACTTGGTACGTTAATGAATCAATAGTGGAGTTAGTGTACTGCCAGTAGCCAGATGTCTGCCAGCCTGGCATGTCAGTTGTCCATGATGCGCAGAAGCTTGCACCGGCACCAGTATCCCATGGTTCTGGTGTAATTGACCAGCCCTCAGTGTAAACCTGCCAAGTCATACTGGCTGGGTTACTACCGTATACTGCAGGTATTGCTGTTGAACCTGGCCCAAGCTCAATATTAGTGGTGAAGCCTAGGCTCTGTAACTCACTGGCGAATGCCTCACCCATGGCATACCTGTATGGGTCATCATTCCTAATGAATAACGTAATGGTTACTGGCTTAGGTGTGGTAGAGTTTGGTGAAATATAGTACCACTTCCCACTAACGTAAAGTATCCTACCATGCCAAATTGGGTCAGTGGCATTAATCTTATTGAATAATGCAAATATTGACTGGTTAACGTAACTTGGGTTAAAGTGAATATTATACTTAACAATATCTGGGAATATTAACATGTAACTATCCATGCCGAACACTGACGGCCAGGCAAGCATTGGTGAGGCTAAACCATGGAAAACCTGACTAACAGCATAACTCCTATCCACAAGGTAATTCATAAGGAACCTAAACTGCCAATAAGCAAAGGGGTTAAACGTAGTATTACTTGGATATGGGTTAAACAGTAAATCATCAGCACCAGTTAAAGCAGGAGAAACCAAAACAACACCAGAAATAGTAGACAATTGAGAGAAAACATTAGGCGGAATAACGAAGGGATTCAAATACAAGTCAATTTCATCAGTCTGCAGATACTGAGGCACTTCACTTGGTGGCACTTCTAGTATTTGAACAGTCTGAGGCATTGGTGGTGGAGGAACAGTAGTAGTGGTTACTGTTGCTGTAGTGCTTGTAGTTGTTGTTGTTACTGCGGTTGCTGTTACTGTTGTTGCTGTGCTTGTTGTGGTGGTTACTGTTGTGGCTGTTGATGTTGTTACTGTTGATGTTACTGCTGTTGTGGTGGTTACTGTGGTTGCTGTTGAGGATACTACCGTGACTGTTTTAGTCGGTGGATGAGTAACATAATAACCCACCAAACCACCAGCCAAAGCAACCACAACAACAGCCACAACCACAGCAGCCAAAACACCCCTAGACACACCAACATTCCCATTTCCTATTGCCAGTGACATGAACTGATACTGAAGAACCACGGTTTAAAAGCTTTATTGCAATGTCTTATATACTGCCTTTTGAGTAAAGTTTTTAATTATTTGAACCTTGTGCCTTGAAGTGGTATTGCTGGAAGTTAGAGGACTCAGTGTAATCTACAGGACTCTCTTCGGTACTGTTAAGGCGCTTGATGATGTTTCCTTCACACTGGATAAGGGGGAATCCATTGCAGTGGTTGGGGAAAGCGGTTCAGGTAAGTCAACGCTGGCTTTAGCCATAAGTAGGCTGCTTCCACCAAACGCTAGGTACGTGAGCGGGGAGGTTTTGTTTGATGGTATTAACCTAGTTAAGCTTCCGCAAAGTAAACTGAGGATGATTAGGGGGACAGGCATATTTATGGTTTTTCAAGAACCAGCGAACAGCCTTAACCCAGTGTATAAGATAAGGGATCAGTTAATTGAGGCAGTTAGAGTTAGGATGATTAAGAGCGGGGAAGCATTTGATGAGGGTAAGGCACTTAAGGAGATAATTAGCACATTAAGGGATGTGAGGATACCTGACCCCGAAATCATAATTGATAGGTATCCTCACCAGTTGAGTGGTGGGCAGATACAGAGAGTTATGATAGCTATGGGGCTATTGATGAGGCCTAGGCTATACATAGCTGATGAACCAACCTCAGCACTAGACGTTACCGTGCAGGCTCAGATACTTAAGTTGCTTAAGGACTTAAAGAGTGAGTATAACTTGTCAATAATATTCATAACCCATGATCTAGCCGTTGCCTCGGTAATAGGGGATAGGATAATGGTAATGTATGCTGGGCAAATTGTTGAGGAGGGGAACATAGATGATGTGGTGACTAAACCATACCACCCATATACCCAGGGCTTATTAGGCAGTTTACCGAGGATCAGTAAGCATGAGGGTAAGTTACCGATAATAGGTGGATCAGTGCCCAGCTTAATTAATCCACCTAGTGGTTGTAGATTCCACCCAAGGTGCCCATATGCCACTGATACTTGCATTAAGGTTGTTCCACAGCTTAAGATTACTGATAATAGGAGAGTGAGGTGCCACCTCTATGCCTGAAGTGTTGATTAAGACTGAGGGGTTAACTAAGTGGTTTTTAGCTAAGAAGTATGGGTTATTGGAGAAGATTTTCAGAGAGAAGCCAGTATATGTTAGGGCTGTGGATAAAGTTGACATAATTGTGGAGAGGACTTTGACAACAGCCCTTGTTGGTGAGAGTGGTAGTGGTAAGACAACCCTCGGTAGGTTATTAACAACACTGGAAACACCTACGGCTGGTAAAATATTCTTTGATAGTATTGATGTTACTTCCCTTAAGGGCGGTGACTTGAAGAAGTTTAGGTCAAGGGTTCAAATGGTCTTCCAGGATCCATACTCAAGCCTAGATCCAAGGATGAAGATTAGAGACATTATTGCTGAACCCCTACTCGCTAGGGGGGTTAAGGGAAGGGAATTGAGGGAAAGGGTACTTAAGATCATGGAGGAAGTTGGGCTTGAGCAATCCCTTGCTGAAAGGAGACCAAGTGACCTTAGTGGTGGGCAGAGGCAGAGGGTGGCTGTTGCTAGGGCAGTGATAAGTAATCCTGAGTTCATTGTCCTTGATGAACCAACCTCTGCGCTTGACGTATCCACTCAATCGCAGGTACTTAACCTGTTGGCTGAGTTGCAGGAAAGGCATAAGTTAACTTACTTATTAATAACGCATAACATATCTGTGGCAAGATACCTCAGTGATAGGATAATGGTAATGTACATGGGTAAGATTGTGGAGTCCGGTGAAACATCAAGTGTATTAAAGGAGCCTCAACACCCCTATACTCAAGCCCTCATAGAATCAATACCAGATGTTGGGAAGAAGGATTTAAAGCCACCTACTGGTGAAGTAGGTAGCCTAATTAATCCACCTAGTGGTTGTAGATTCCACCCAAGGTGCCCATTCGCCATGGATATTTGCCGCAGGGAGGAGCCACCCATGATTGAGGTTAAGAAGGGCATATACGTGGCATGCTGGCTATATGCAAAGAGGTAGTATGATTCTAAGACCAGTTGTTACTAAGACATTGATTAAGGCTCTTATACCACTACTAATCATTTTACCATTATTGAATTTAAGTAGGTTAACTTCACTGCTTATTTTCACATCAATATACTGGATGATGATTGTGGTCTACGTATTATTTAAGCGTGCTCATTCTTATGAAATAACCAGCGACTATATTGAGTTTAAGGGACTAATGAACAGGGGGATGAGGGTTAAGTATTGGGATATTGAGGATGTATTCGTTTCACAGGGCCCATTGGCTAGGTTATTTAACTGCGGCTCAGTCATTATAGTGACCTCCAGTAGAAACTGGCAAGTGGTAGTAATTGGGAGTGGTTATGGTGTGAGGCTTTGGGATGTGAGGGAACCTTGGAGTGTGCAGAGACTTATTATTAGTAGGCTGAGGGAAATGGGTTATCATCAATAGTTTATCCTACCCACTAAAATATCCTGTAAACCATCACCAACCAGTGCGAAGCTAAGGGCAATTATCGTTATCACTAGGCCTGGGAATATTGAAGTCCACCAGTAAGCTGGTAATTCATTTAACCCAGCACTAACCATCTCACCCCATTCCGGCGTTGGTGGCTTAATGCCAATACCTAGGAAGCCTAAGGTGGCGTAGGTTAATATCACATTACCAAAGTCTAAGGTGGCGTAGGCGAGGACAGGATCTATTATGTTTGGGAAAACATGCCTCATCAGTATCCAAAAATCACCTAACCCAGATAACCTAGCTGAATCAATGAAGTACCTACTCTTTATTGAGAGTGTCTGAGCCCTAGATAACCTAGCGTATATCGGCCACCAAACTATTATTAAAGCCATCATTGATTGGAAGTACCCTGAACCTATAAGTATTGTTAATGCGAGTAACAGTATTAAGCCTGGTATTGATAAGAACGCATCCGTTATCCTACTAATAAGCTCATCAATCCACCCACCATAGTATCCAGCTAATATTCCTAGTAAGCCACCTATCACTATAGCTGATAAAACGGTTATTATGCTGACTGAAGCATCAATAGGTGCTGCGTAAAGTATCCTACTAAGTATGTCCTGACCCTCAGCGTTTGTGCCAAGTAGGTACTTGAAGGATGGTGGTTCATTACCAGCAGCTAGGTTAACTGCCATTGGGTTATGAGGCAGTAGGACCCAGCCTAGGCTTGGATGCCTAGTCACTGAACCAATTATCTGGAGTGACCCCTCAATGATGGACCATACTAGGAAGAGCGCAATTATGATTAAGCCTATTGCTGATAATGGATTCCTTAGAAGCACCCTCAGGGTTAATTTAGGGTTCTCAAAAACAGCAACGGACATGCCAATCACCCTACTCAAGCCTTATTCTTGGATCAATAACTGCGTAAAGTAAGTCAGCCACTAGGTTAGCCACCATTATTGATATACCCACTATGAACGTGAAGCCAAGTATTGTTGGGTAATCTAAGTTGAATAATGCCTGCGTGGTGAACCACCCCATGCCATGGTACTGAAATATATCCTCAATAACCACTGCGCCAGCTATTGAGGTGGCGAAGGCGAGCACTGCAATGGTTACTATGGGTATTAAAGCATTTCTCATCGCATGCTTATATATTATGCTCCTATCAGGTAAGCCCTTCATTATTGCTGTCCTTATGTAATCCTTATTAATGACGTCTATCATAGTGTTTCTCATTAACCTGGTTATTAATCCGAAGGAGACTAGAGCTAGGGAAGTGGCTGGTAGTATTAAATGCCTAATCATACTGACGAAGTATGGCCAATCATGTTCAATTGCTGCATCCAACAGTGGCCATCCAGTAATAGGCTTAGGTGGAGTGTATATTGGGTTAACTATACCTGTGGCTGGTAGTAAGCCAAGGTAGTAGGCAATCAGCAGCTGCAGTAGTATGGCTACTAGGAATGGGGGCATTGACCACGTAACCAAGTACGTTATCCTTATTGCATAATCAGTACTAGTATCCTTCTTGGCGCCAGCCACTGCACCAGTGAATATACCAATGATGAGAGCTACCACTGTACTGGATAGGACAAGTTGAAGAGTATAAGGTAAGTACATGGCCATTACCTCCAGGACAGGCTTCTTAAACATTGTATCAACGCCAAAATTACCTGTAAACACATCGGCTACATAGTTTATGAATTGTATGTAAAGTGGCTTATCAAGCCCATAAGCCTTAATAACCGCTTGAAGTGCCTGTTGCGTAACCCTGGCTCCAACCCATATCCTCGCTAATGCATACGGTGATGGTGCAAGCACGTGAATGAGCGTGAAAACTATGGCTATTAAAAGCAGTAACGTAATGAGCATGTTTATGATCCTCCTAGTAACATAAACTGCCATCGAAGACATAAACACCGTAAAGCCATGCTGTATTTAAGTTTTATTCATAGGTTACTATTACGTGGCATTACTAATGAACATAACATGGGCATTATCTTAATTACCAGGAGAGAGTAATAGCATTCTTAGCAATATTAAGGAGATCCCCTGGCTCTGCCACTATGATACCACTTATTATGTCCCCTTCCTTAACATTAAAACTCTCCATTGCTACTTTACACGCCATAATCCTAACATTCTTCCTCATGGCGTCAATTAACATATTTCTTACGCCTTCACTTAGCTTTTCAAATACACTCCTCTTAATAATCATTACTGAGTATAATGCAAGGTAAATGAAAACCTCATAACCTAGTGATGATGCAATTAACGCGATTCTTAGCATTGCTTGAAGCCTATCCTCTTCTGATGGAGATATTGTAGTGAAGAAAATAACCTTACCTTTATTCTCGCTCATTGCATTAACGTGCCATTACATTATATTTAACTCTTGTTTCACATTAACTCACTCCATTATCATGCATTAAGCTTAAGGTTTAATCTAGTGAAAAACCATGAGCGTTATTAATTTTAACTAATACTTAGCTCTATAATATTAATTCATAAGTCATGCCTATAATTCACTATGGTAATCTTAAATACTAGCACTTACTCTAGAATATTCACCCAGTTTTTAAGCTGCAAGTAATACACTTATGAATATATGTAAGATTACTGTGGCTAGTGGTAAGAAGCAAATTAAAGATTTAATTTATAGTCATGTGTAATACCTTGATGCACTTAAGGTAAGCCTATCATTCTTGCTACATTATAAATGATTGGTGGTTTCCAGTAAATTGCGTTACGTTCTCTTAAAATGCCTATTATCCATATGATGAAGAATGCTAATCCAGCTAAGTAGTATAATACCGTTACTAATATATGAATAGGCAATATTAGTATGGTTAAGAAAGATAATGCACCGAGTATTATATCTATGACTATTATTATGATTCCAAAGGCTATGCTTAAGTATGACCAATGCTTAACATAATCTGAGTTAGACCTCATTACTATGCCAATTATCCCACCAACTAATGGTATTATCCATGCTACTAAAGCCCAAGTATGCTCATCTCCACTTGGCTGCGACATATTAGATTAAATAAGAATAGTAATCCTTTATAAGTATTTCCAATGTTACTTGGTAGTAATAACAAAGTTTTTAAACTCATAAAAATCAATTACAGATGTCTAAAAATATAGAAACCACGGTCTGTCCTAGATGTGGTTATGCTAATAGGGAGGGGAAGGGAAAATGCCAAGTATGCTATTACGAGTTTGGTAGGAATGATCAATTGGAGGAGCAAGCTCTCTATAGCCTACCCCTTGTGCTCGATTTAAATGGTGAATGGGCAGGTAGGTTAATTATAACTAACGATAGATTCATACATTGGGGATTCAAGAGTTATCAAGCCACATCATCTATTACAAGCATACCTTTAAGTCAATTATTCTTAGCCGATGTGATTAAAGTTTTTAAAAGGAATAAGTTCTTTGCTGATCGCATTATCGGCCTAAAGAACGGCACTTATAAGGGTAAATTATTCTCCGTAAGTGATGCTGAGTTAAATAAGCCATTGAGGGAATTGATGCCTGAACTCCGTTCACTCTCGCTTAATGAGGAAGTAAGGGGTGGTTCCCCTGCACTTGCGAAGCACGTGAATGTGGTTTACTACTCTGACGTGAAGGTTGTGAAACTGTATGATGTACCAACTCCAAAAGGATGGTGGGGATCCCGCACAGGTGAATTAATAGGACTAGAGCTGCATAAGGGTGAGGGCCACTTCTCTCTCATAAATGGCTATATAATACCCTTTAACCTAAGCACAGAGGAGGTGGCTAGCATGTTGAGGAGGACTCCTTTAGCGTATTGTGAATTTAAGTTCGATAAAAATAAAGTATTGTAAAACTAAATATCGCTATTCTTTATTTAATCTAAAGGTTTAATGTACAATCTTAGTATAATCAAGTTCGTTTTTAAATAATTTAACTTATGAGGAATGTTACCTGGTGGCCCCGGCCGGGATTTGAACCCGGGTTACGGGCTCCACAGGCCCGCGTGTTGTACCAGGCTACACTACCGGGGCCTTTTACGCGCTGTACTCAGTTAACCTTAATTAGTTTTTTCCTTCATGAAGGGACTTAACTAACTCCCTAATGCGCGCTAAGTGCTGGTTTAAGGGTTAATTACCAACATGGCGCTGTAATTGGAGTTAATTAAGCTAATTAATCATTATAGGTTATCAGGAGTTAATTATCGTATTAACCCAGTTAAGTAATATTACTTAAGTGCATACGCCACTTTTATAGATTGCATCAACTATTAGGTTCAGTGGATTATTCTTAATAGCCCTAATCCAATAATCCTTATCCCCTGTTATTAAGGTCATTAAGTTAACTAAGTCAATAGGGTTCTTAACATCATTTATTGATTCCATACCAAGTGTTAGTATTGCCTTAGTTGAATAATCCATAATATCTAAGGCTACTCTGCTTAAATCCCCAATTAAACCCCTCCTGATGAATGGTAACGCAACTAACTCAACGTACTTACCTTCCTCCTCAATAATGGATAACTGCCTCCTACTGGGGTACTCTGGCCCAGGTAGTATTGTAACCACGTCAACATTATCGTTAGCTATATACTTATTCAATACATACCTATTATTACCCTCAATGAACACTATGGTGAACGGCGCCCTTCGCCTTAGGCCGCGGACCTTCCTAAGGACAAGTAAATCATCCCTCACTCCCTTAATCTTAGCTAGTGAAACCACTGCAATATAGTTAAGTCTCACTAGACTTCGTAAAACGTAATCATCACGGGTTGCTAGGTGCGTTTCTATGAACATTCATGATCACCAACTTTAAGGTGAATTATAAGCGTTTTCCCTAGTACCTAATCCAACGCTGAACTCAGTATACTGAACCACCTATAAGCTAGAGCGTTGATTATGCATGCTAGGGCTTTAATCCGTTACGAGGAAATCGCTTAATGTACTCGTATTACTGCTTAAATTATATTCAATCCTCTTCCCTCTTCTTAAATCCTTAATCATGTATATTGACCTTGGGTACCTCCTATAGCCAAGCTCCCTATAGTACTCCCTTACACCTACACCTGATATCACCGCAATCCTTAATGCGCCATACTCCTCAGCCACCTCCTCAGCCTTGGCCATTAAGGCTCTTCCGATTCCCCTATGTTGCCACCAAAGTTGATTAATGGGCCTGCTTCCTACTATGACTTGCGGACCATATACGTGAAGTTCCCTAACTAATGCTGTTCTTCCCCTTAATTCAGGCCTATGAGGATTACCAGGTATTCTAAGCCTTAACACCCCGTACAACGTATCTGAATCATCAATAACCTCTAGGTATACTTCATCACCCCCTGAAGCTTCATAGTTAATTCTATTAATCCTAAGCACGGTAGCTTTAGGTAATTCACCACTCTCAAGTATCCTGTGCCCAACTTCACGGCACCTTATTTCAAGGCACTTAAGCCCCATTTGCCTCATTCTGGCCCAAACCTCTTCCCTTAGGTTACCTATCCTTGGCCCATCAACAACCCAATGCAGTGGTATATCCCTACCAAACCTCATGACCCTAACCCACCTAGGCACCTTAGCCATTACCTTAGCCAGTAGCGTGAGCCAAGTATCCTCACTGTAGCTTGAGTACTCACCCCTACGCCACATTTCATAAAGTTCAGTACCCGGTACTACTAGTGTTGGGTATATTTTGAGGCAATCAGGCCTAAAGTCTGGGTTACTGAATAACTCATCAATCATTGCTAAGTCCCTATCAGGATCTGAGCCTGGTAAACCAGGCATAATGTGGTAGCATACCTTATATGCCGAATCCTTCAATACCCTTGTTGATTTAATAACCTCAGCAACACCATGCCCTCTCTTAACCTTAATTAACACATCATCATATATCGATTGAACACCAAGTTCAACCCTAGTTGCACCAAATCCAATAATCCAGTTAACCTGCTTCTCAAGGGCAAAGTCAGGTCTAGTCTCTATAGTTAAGGCAACAACCCTGGCTGAGGCGTTCTCATTCTTATTCTCCTCAAGCTCCAGGTCACCTATGGGGGTGGAGCTTCCCCAAACTGGGTAGTCATTTAATGCCCTATACACGTTAAGTATGAACCAGTACTGGTAATTGAATGGTAGTGCCGTGAATGTTCCACCCATTACAATAACCTCAACTTTACTAACAGGATGACCCATAGCCCTATACTGCGTCACCCTGGAGGCAACCTGCATGTAGGGATCGTAATTAACCCTAACAGCCCTCATGGGTACTGGTGAGTCAGGTAAGTAACTCTTCGGGGTGTTCATTTGTGGACCACCAGGGCAGTAAATGCACTTACCTGGACAGGGTAAAGGAGCTGTCATTACGGCCAGTGGTGTTACTCCTGAAATCACCCTTACAGGCTTCTTAACCCCGCCGAAGAACCTCTCCTTAGCAACCATACCCTTACTGCTCACTTCTTCACCACTCAGAACACGTGAATGAGAACCCCTATTTAACTACTTCACTACATTACCATACTCAACACGTTCACGAATAATTAATAGCCGTGGTGTTAGCTACAAGTGATTATTAAGGGGCTGCAGCTGGTAAAGCAGAGGTGTTTAATGGTATAAAATATTTAAAGGAGCACAGTAAATACTCGTAATGGTTAAGGAAAGTGAATCGCTTGATATTGTGCTAACAACGGATAGATCAATGATGACTAATCACCATGGTAAGGAATTTCTAGGCTTCCTCTCCACAGGCCCCATCTTCGTCTCCCTAGGTCCATTTCACAGACTCTCGGAATGGTTTCACATTTGGTTAGCGGCACCTAAGCCTAAGGTTGATAGGCTTGGCAGACCTAGGGAGGCACCTTATGGTTTAAGGAAGATTGAGGCTGCTTTAATTGATGCTGGGTTTAAGGCAGCCATCATTGACCCAGATCACGTGGCTAAGTATATTAAGAATGGCGCTAAAATACTAATGCTTAGTCACCATGATTACTTCGGCCTTAACCCACCTTCATCCACCTGGGCTGTGATAGTGGGTAAGGAACCCCTCAATGCGTACCTCTTCAGGAAGATGATGAGTAACCTTAAGCCTTACATTGATGATGCTAAGAAGACTAATGGCTTAAAGATCTTCGTAGGCGGCCCCTCAGCTTGGCAATGGCTTTACTTCCCTGAGCTCATTAATTACTATGGGGTTGACCTAGTTTTTGATGGTGAGGGGGATGTTGCGGTTGTTGAATTAGCAAGGAGGGCTCTTAATGGGGAACCAATCCCTAAGTACGTTTACCTAGGTAGGAGGGATTCACCAAGTATAGATGAGATTAAGACCATTAAGGGCGCCTCAGTTAATGGGCTTGTGGAGATTGGGCGCGGCTGCCCTAGGAGCTGCGCCTTCTGTTCAGTTACGTTAAGGGCATTACGCTGGTACCCCTTGAGTAAGATTGAGGAGGAGCTTAAGGTTAATGTGAGGAATGGGGTTGTTAATGGCTTAATACACTCTGAGGATGTGCCATTGTACGGTTCACCAACGATAATACCTAAGCCTGAGAAGTTAATTGAACTCCATAAGCTTGTTAAGAGGTACTATAAGACCCTTGCCTGGAGTCACACAACCCTTGCTGCGGTACTCTATGGTGAGAAGATGCAGGGTAAGTTAATGAGCAGGTTAGCTGAAATCATTGAGGATGAGAACCAGGACTGGTGGGGTGCGCAGGTTGGCCTTGAGACTGGTTCACGCAGGTTAGCTAAGATCATAATGCCTGGTAAGGCTGCCCCATATAAGATTGAGAATTGGTGGGATGTCGTAACGGATGCATTATCCATAATGCATGAGGTGAAGCTGATACCTGCATTAACGATAATAGTTGGGTTACCTGGGGAGACTGCTGATGACGTTAATGAAACCATTGAACTCATTGAGAGAATCAGACCTTACAGAAGCCTTGTTGTACCACTATTCTACGTACCAATGAACCACGTTAGGACTGATAAGGAGGGGTGGCTGTATAGGTATAACCTGCTCCCTGAGCATATTGAGCTTCTTAGGGTTGTGTTTAGGCATTCAGTGTATTGGTCGAGGGACATTGTGAACAAGTTCTACCTAAAGGGTCCACTACTCTTCCCAGTTAAGGTTGGGATAAACTATTTCATAGATTACATTGAGAAGAGGGTTAATGAAATTGAGGATAGGCTTGATGAAATCATTGCTAACTTAAGGAACCAGAACCTTGAGCAAAGATTCACGCCGATGAAGCTAATTCAAGAGATTAATCAAGCTAAGGCCACTAGTTAAATTCATAATCATATTAATCCTTCTTAGCCTAATCATGATTCAGTTATCTTAAGTGGTAAGCGTAAGTAATGTTATTTTCATGATGAAGCGTTATTAATTTAAATACCTAAATCACCTATTGCTGTGAGGAGTGATGAACTACGGGTCTTTCCATTGATGGGTGAAGACACTAACCGTGCTGAGTCATTACTTAGATAATGAAGCTCCTACTGCCTCTTAGTGAATTTAAACCTCTCATATATTAACTCAACTCCACTATTCTTAACTATGAACTCCGCATACACCTTAGCCCCATTAATTAGCGTGAAGTACTTGGCGTAATCACTCTTAATCTCCTCAGGAACAAGTATAGTCGACTCCTCAGTGTACTTAGTTACACTCCTCATTATTAAGTAATCACCTTGCCTAACCACACTTACCCTAACTGTGCCACCATATGATTCATAGGTCCCCTCCAACCTTGCACTAGCCTCCTCCCTCCTGAATACTTCAAGTTCCTTGCTTGGATCATGCCCAATCATCATTGTTAAGGCGTAGAGACCTATCCTGGATAATGGATAACCCTCAGCATTAGCCATAACAATTACCCCTATCTTATCACTTGGTACATAGGCCATGTATGAAGTGTAAACTAGGACTGATCCGCTGTGGCTGATGAGCCGCCTATTGAAGAATTCATCACTTACTATTAAACCATAGCCATAACCTTCATCACCCAGTGTTCTCCAGGGGACATTAATGTACTTCCTCTCAGCTAATTCCAAGTAATCTTTACCCAATACTCTTACTCCATTAAACTCACCCCTATTTATAAGCATGTTAACGTACTTTGACATGTCAATTATATTGCTTAGTAATCCTCCATCTGAGGTTATTCCAAAGGGGAATTTGCCCTTAACATGCTTCCCCTCCTTATCAATAATGTAGGGTGTAGCCTTATCCTCATCACTACTGTACTCCTCTTCCCTAAAATACGTTCTACTCATACCCAGGGGCTTGAGTATTAACTTA
The DNA here is from genome assembly GCF_023256255.1 of Caldivirga sp. Classification (NCBI taxonomy): domain Archaea; kingdom Thermoproteati; phylum Thermoproteota; class Thermoprotei; order Thermoproteales; family Thermoproteaceae; genus Caldivirga; species Caldivirga sp. The sequence goes on from NZ_JAGDXD010000058.1 coordinate 17,484, forward strand.
CTCACGTAATCTTCATAGGGTAACCCAGTAACCTTCCTAATAATGTAACCGAGTAGGACATAGCCCTCATTTAGGTAGAAGAATCTCTCACCTGGCTTAGCAATAGCCCAATCTTCAGATTCCCTCATGAAGGCTATTACATCATCTGGGGTTGCTAAGGGAAGCCAGGTTTCCTCAAGTCCCAATACTCCATTTATGAAGGCTTCAGCGTAACCTAACGCCGGTATACCGCTTGAGTGAGTTAACAGGTGATGTATCAGTACTGGTTCACCCATTGGGCGTAGTCTCAATGGTACATAACGCTCCACTGGGTCCTGTAGGCTTAGTTTTCCCTCCTCAGCAAGCTTAAGTACAGCAAGTGCAGTGAAGGACTTGGTTATTGAACCAATACCGTAGGTCGTACGTGGAGTTGCCGGTAACCCCCTCTCAAGATCCTTGAAACCAAAACCCCTCGCGTAAACTAATTCACCATTCTTAACAATACCTAGGGTTAACCCAGGTATCCTGGATTCCCTCATTTTACTTATTACAAATCCCTCAAGATTACTGAAATCCATAGTACCAAACTACCCAACCTCTTAATAAATTAAGCCAATAACCCACCCTAAGGTCCCATTTTAAACAATGTTAATTTAGGGTGCTTCAACATGAATGAGAAAAGCATTAATATATTAGGTTATAGAAGCAAACCCAGGCCCCGTGGCCCAGCATGGATTAGGGCGACGGCCTGCGGACATACGGCAGAAAGCCGTAGGTCGTGGGTTCAAATCCCACCGGGGCCGCTGATTTCCTCAACATTCATTAATGATATTTACCAATGTTACTACCTACCATCACTATGATTAAACGCGCTACGGTTAAGAAACTTAGAGCAAGTAGAGAATAATCCATGAAAGATTGAAGCTTAAAAGTAAATTACCATTAGGTTTTGCTAGTGGTGCTTATCCATATGCATTAAGGAAAGGCGGTTTCCCCTTCTTGTAATGCTTTAAAGGTAGTGATTACTGCAGATAGCATGAGCCGAGATATTAGGGTTGAGGACTTAAGCCTTGAGGAGAAGGTTCAATTACTAGTTGGTGCATCATGGCATTTAAGGAGAATTCACGGCACCGCTGGTGAAACTAGGCCTGTTAGGGGTTTACCAATGGTGGCTATGGCCGATGGCCCCTCAGGCATTAGGATTGAACCTAATCCAATCAGAAGGTGGCCTGCTACTGCCTTTCCAGTACCCATTATGCTTGCGTCAACCTGGAATCCTGAGTTAGTGGAGGCTGTGGGTAGGGCTATGGGTGAGGAGGCTAGGGATTATGGCATAGGAGTATTCCTTGCACCAGGCATTAATATTCATAGGCATCCATTGTGCGGTAGGAACTTTGAATACTTCTCAGAGGACCCACTCCTGGCCGGTAAGATTGCTGTAGCCTACGTTAAGGGTGTTCAATCGGTTGGTGTTGCAGCAACTCCAAAGCACTTCGCTGCTAATGAGCAGGAGACTAATAGGACTACTGTGGACACTATTGTTGATGAGAGGACTCTTAGGGAAATTTACTTGAAGCCATTTGAAATAGTTGTTAAGGAGGCTAAGCCATGGGCAATAATGAGCTCCTACAATAAGCTTAACGGTAAGTACACTTCTCAGAATGAATGGTTGTTAACTAAGGTGCTTAGGGAGGAGTGGGGGTTTGATGGTATAGTAATGAGCGACTGGGGGGCTGGAGATAACCCTATTGAGCAGGTTAAGGCTGGAAATGACTTAATAATGCCGGGCAGTGATGAAATTGTCTCTAGGCTTATTGAGGCTGTTAAGAGGGGTGAATTAAGTGAGGACTACGTTAATAGGAGTGCAGCTAGGGTTCTCGAATTCATTAAGAGGACTCCCGCCTATAAGGGCTATAAGCCAACCAATGCCCCTAACCTTAAGGAGCACAGTAAGTTAGCCTATGAAGCCGCCGCTGAGGGCGTGGTCCTGCTTAAGAATAATAATGAAGCATTACCGCTCAATACTAATGCTAAGGTGGCCTTATTCGGTACTGGGCAGATTGAGACTAATAGGGGTGGTTTAGGTAGTGGGCACACTCACCCAAGGTACTTCATAAATATCCTAGATGGCTTAAGGAACGGTGGATTAAGGGTTGATGAGGAGTTATCATCAATTTACGTTAATTACGTTAAGGAGAACAGGGGTGAGGACTACTTATGCGCCCTGTATTATGAGGAGGCCTACTCAGAGCCCCTGCCTCAGGACGTAGTAAGTGAGGAGCAGGTTAGGAAGTACGCTGAACGCAATGATGCGGCTGTAGTGGTTATATCAAGGAATTCTGGTGAGGGTTGGGATAGGAGGGCCATTAAGGGTGATTATTACTTAACCGATAGTGAACGCAGGCTCATTGAGGTAGTCTCCAAGCAATTCCACGCATTAGGTAGAAGGGTTATAGTTGTATTAAACGTTCCATCACCCATTGAGGTGGTTAGTTGGAGGGATTTAGTTGATGCAATAATCCTAGTGTGGTTACCTGGACAGGAGGCTGGTAGAGTTGTGGCTGATGTCCTCACTGGTAGGATTAACCCATCAGGTAAATTACCCACAACATTCCCAAGGGACTGGAGTGATGTGCCGGCAGCCAAGGCTGTGGAATGTTACCCTGGAACACCTCCAGATAACCCCAAGGTGGTTAAGTACTGCGAAGGAGTTTACGTTGGGTACCGTTACTACGATAAGTATGGTATTGAACCTGCCTATGAATTTGGCTTCGGCCTATCCTACACCAGGTTCGAGTACAGGAATCTTAGAGTGACTATTGATGATTCTGTTAAGGTCTCCTTTGACGTGATTAATGTAGGCAAATACCCAGGTAAAGAGATTGCTCAGGTCTACGTTAAGGCCCCTCAAGGGTCGTTAGATAAGCCTGTTCAGGAACTGAAGGCCTTTAAGAAGACTAGGCTACTGAATCCAGGTGAAGTAGACCATATTGAATTAACAATTAACATTAAGGAATTAGCAAGCTTTAATGATGCAAAGGGGCTGTGGATTGTTGATAAGGGTGAATACGAAGTTAGGGTTGGTGCATCATCAAGGGACATAAGGCTAACCAGTAAATTCACGTTAAACAATGAAATATCGTTCAAACCCTAGCTAAGTGCTAATCTTTTATGACCATTCTCATAACGAATATTAAATATAGCGTGATCGCACTTCCCACCTTAGAATGCATTTCTGAAGCTTATTGAATAATTATTCGCGAATCCCGCACTGTCCGTAACATTTTATGCTGCTTCTCAGTGCTTTAGATCGCTTCTAAATCTTCTTAAGTGTTGTTAAGTGGGCTAATGCTGTATGCACAAGGCTTATGTGCTTTGTGGTTAATGCTTGATTAGAGGATGTTACTGTAAAGCCTATGAACTGTGGTGAGGTGTAGGAAGGCACTCGATGAAAGCCAAGCGACTAATAATCAATGGCTAACAACCACAATAAAGGTTGAACTCTTAATAGAACACTGTTATTTAGGCTAAGACCCGAATAAATGCCTATAATTACTTAGGCCTAATGCATCAGTTCATGAGTTATTGCCCAGTACTGAGTTTTAGTATGCATGGTATGTAACCCATTTGCTTAATTAATGATGCTATGAACATTGATGGGTCTTGACTTGAATTCAATTTGAAGAAGTGGCTCACGCAATTGCAGTCACTGGAGCCAAAGCCCCTAACGGCAACATCAATATTCCTATGCCTATAAAGTGCCTGAGCAACCTCATGCTCTATGTATGAATTATTAATGTAGATTAAACTGTGGAGCGTAATGTTACTGTTAACTAGAACGTAATCTAAGTGCCACCTAAGTTTACCAGCCTTAAGCATAGCTAGCTTAATGTGCCTTCCCACCCTAGTTTTAATACCCACTTTAGCTGACCCAACGTAAGCATAATACCCCTCATTTAATGTGACTTGACCCAGGGAAGCAACGTTAATTGAAACTAGTGATGAAGCATTAAGAATGAGCACATACGTTCCTCTTTCCGTGCTTAATTCATTAAATTCCGTTACGCACTGCATTAAGTGAGGTTTATCTTCCCCAAATTTAAACTGATACTATGGCTAAAGTTTACATTATTGGGGCTGGTCCAGGGGATCCTGAGTTAATCACTGTTAAGGCAATTAAACTAGTGGAATCAGCTGACGTAGTGGTTTACGATAGGTTAATCCCAGTGGATATTCTTAAACACGCTAAGGAGGGGGCTGAATTAATATATGTTGGTAAAGAACCTGGTAGGCACGTGATGGAGCAGGGTGAGATAAACGAATTGCTCCTCAGGAAGTCACTTGAGGGCAAGGTGGTCATTAGGCTTCACGGTGGTGACCCATTCATATTTGGTAGGGGTTTTGAGGAATGCCAATACTTAATTAAGAATGGCGTGGACTGTGAAGTCGTACCAGGGGTAACCAGCGCCATAGCAGCTCCAGAGCAGTACCTAGTCCCAATACTACTTAGGGGTGTGTCCAGTAGTGTTGCCTTTGTAACCGGTAGGGAGGACCCAGGGAAGGGCTTTAAGGAAGTTGACTTCAGGAAGCTAGCAGGCTCCGTTGGCACAATCGTGATACTAATGGGTGCCTCCGAGGCATGTAGAATAGCGGTGGAGCTTATTCAAGGGGGCTTAGATTCAAAGACACCTGTAGCAGTTATAACTAGGGCTTACATGAGCGATTCGAAGATTCAATTCACAACACTAGGTGAGATGGCTAATTGTGGAATTACGGTAGAGAATCCATCAGTGATAGTGGTGGGTAAGTCAGTTAAACTTAGTCCACTATATAAGGATTCAGCAAGCCCCTAGTTGCGTATGAGCTTAAGTGATTTACTAATTCTTCCCCTGAAATTGACTCAAGATCCTTATTCTTAGTTTCCTTTAGTTGAATAGTCAATAATGCACCTATTATCGACACAATTCCATATATTATCAGTAATTCCTTAATATGAGTCTCAAGTAATGGGAATAACAATAAGGTGGATAAGGCAGCCCCCGCCTTACCTGCCGCTGCTGATATTCCATGCCCCATAGCCCTGTGGCTAGCTGGATAAACCTCAGCTGGTATTACGAAGGTTGTGGTGTTTGGGCCGAAGTTAATGAAGAAGAAGGTTAAGACATAGAGTATTATCACTACTTGAATAGGAGCTAGGAAACTAACAACGTCCACTTCATTAGTCACAACTAGGGTTGAAACAATTAAGTAAAGTGCACTCATCATTATGAACCCCTGAAGCTGCATTAGCTTCCTTCCAATCTTATCTATGAGTAAGGCTGCGGTAAAGTAGCCGGGTAAACCAATTAGGAATGGTAGACCCGCTTCAAAGACCTCATGAATTATACGTAACCTCAATGTTGGGTATACGCTCACTGGTAGAAAGGTAGTCACTATTGGGCCTGAGTATATTCCTGAACCGTAGTAGGCTATGTCCATTAGGAACC
>NZ_JAGDXD010000059.1 GCF_023256255.1 Caldivirga sp.
TGCCCTTATTGTTCAATATTTGATGTTTATAATTTTAGTCAGATAGCTCCATTGATTAGGAGTGGGCAGGTTTACTATATTGCTGTCTACTTCCCCACTCACGCTTTAGGCTATTATCAGGCCTATGCTCAGGATCCTAATGCTTCGGTTTTGCTTACTGCCTTTAATGATAGTGTTGCCCTTTGGCTTCAGTGGAAGTGCATTAGTAGTGTTAATGCATCCCAAACATTAAGCGTTATAAATGAAACTTACATTGCTGACTTCATGTATGGTTTAGTCCCCTACGTTGAGTACAATAATCAAGCATACTTAATCTACTACCCAATATTCTCCTACAGCCTAATAAACAAGACACACCCAGAATGCAGCATAACACTAAAACCAACACAAGCAGTAAACATAACAAACAACGCACTAAACCAAGTCAACAACATAATACCACTACTCATACCCAAAAACCTACAGGGCAACGTAGGAACACCACTATTCATAATAATGAAAAACCCCGGCAATTAATCTCTATATTAAAAGGGTTAAAATCAGTAAGCCGTGTTGGCTTCTTCCTTGGCTTCCTCGTGAATGTACCTATTCCCATGTATGAGAGAACTGTTCCTACTACCACTATAGTGAGTTATACGTCTATTATCTTCTTCATTATCATTAATAAGTCCATGTTGATGATTATTCAATGGTTCAGGTACTTTAATGTCTCTAAATACTTATACTTAGCGTTAACTCACAATTAATTCTCTAGGGGTTAGGGTTTGGGTACGGTTTATAAACTAGCCCGAGCGGTAATCAAGTGGAGGAGAATGATATTGAGAAGTTCATATCAATGGTACTGAGTAGGGTTTACCAATACTTGGTTAATCACCAGGATGTTGTAAGCCCAGGCTCCGTTAGAAGCTATGAGTATGCGCTTAGGGATATTATGGCAAACATACTCATTAGTGGTGGTGGGAATATTGAGGATAAGTTAATTAGAGTTGGTGTTGAGAACCTCTACACATCAGTAAGTGTTAATAATGGTGCAGATAAGCGTAAAATCCTTGAGGAAGCGTTTAGGTACGCATTGTCCCTCCTTAATGACGTTCATAGACGGAATGAAGATGAAATAAGCTCTGATGAGGAGGAGTTAGTTAGAGGTAATGTAGGTAAGTCACAGTTAAACTCTAGTAGTGATAATAAGGATAGTGGAACTGGTCAATTAATAAACCAGGAATTAGGTACAGGTAATGAATCAAGTGATGATATGGCTAACGTCATATACGATGTGTTTTACGGCAGCGTAGGCACCATGAACTTCATTAACTTGGCTCAATTACTCAACATGTTTGTGAACCCAATGGCGCACATCACCGAGAAAGTTAAGGTACTCAGGAGATTAGCAAAATACCTTGCTAGTTATGGGCTGCTTCCACGTCAAGGCAAGGGTGGTTCAAGGGTCTTTAAGGCGCTTGATAATGTGGCCCGTGAGCCCACGATAGGCAATGCGTTCAGGGTTTCTAGGTTCACTGAGCACTCCAATTACCCAACCTACATAACTGGAGTTAGGGAGTATAAGATTGGTGATCCGGCATATAGGATTGACTTAGATAAGACATCTATGAATATGGTTAGGAAGACATTCCTTAATAAGCCAATGAGTACAAGAGATATTGTTGTTAGGGAATACGCTGACGTTAAATTAATGGATATCGTGCTCTGTCTTGATACGTCTGGGAGCATGAAGGAGTTCAGTGGGGTTTACATGAAAATGGATATAGCTAAGGAGGCGATAGTTAAGTACATAAGGTATTTATCTAAGACTAATGATAAGTTATCAATGGTGTTGTTCAACTTTAGGGCAGATGTATTATGGGGGCCTCATCCAGTTAAGAAGTATATTAATGAAATGGAGGAGATGAGTAAGTATATTTACCCAGGAGGTGGTACAAACATAGCTAATGCGCTTGAGAAGGCTAGGATTATTCTAAGTAAGTCTAATTACCCTAATAAGCACACCATATGTATTACTGATGGTAGGACTGTTAATGCAAGCAGTTGCATTAAGGAGGCTGTGAGACTGAGGCGTATGGGTGTTACCTTATCAACCGTAGCTGTGGGAGATAATAGTGACTTTGATTTGCTCATGAGATTGTCTAAGATTGGTAATGGCTTATTCATAAAGATAAACGACATATCAAACCTAGATAAGGCCCTCATCATGGATAAGCTGGGTCTATAGTTAACTAAAACTTTAAACTAAGTTAGCGAACATAATCTACTCACTAAGTTTATATGCCTCTCACGAATAGTAACCGTGCTTATGGATAACTTACTGCATAAATGCTGCGTGGAAGTTGGCATAGTGGCCAGTGGATCCACTACGGTTTACGCACCAATCCAATTCTATAAGAAGGCCGAAGGCTACGCAATTGAGGAACAGCTAGCGGTAATCAAGGATGATGCTATTCAGGAAGGCCTATTCTTCGGTGTAATAAGAAGGGTTACTAAGCTTGAACCAATAGTTAAGGATAGGGTTAGGACACCCTTCATAGATAGGCCGGAGATAATGGATCCTTCACTGTTAATGCCCTATACGTCAGCAATAGTTAGATTCTACGGTATGCTTAACGTTCATAAGAATACCCTAGACGAGGTAACTCAAGTCGTTACACCTGGCTCCAGGGTTTACGTAATTAAGGATGGTTCATTCTTAGGTAATTTCATTAAGGCTAATGGTAAGGTAGTAATTGGTTCACACAAGTATAGTGGATGGGAAGTACCACTTGATCCAACATATGTCCAATACCACATTGGTGTTTTCGGGGCAACTGGAATGGGTAAGTCGAGGCTAATTAGAGGTCTAATTGATGAATTAACTAAGAGTGGCTTTAGAATGGTGGTGTTTGACCATAGTGGTGTGGATTACACAGCATACTATAAGGACTACACAGTGGGGTCTAAGGTAATATCAATAAGTCCACCAACGATAGCCTCAGTCCTGGCGTCAAAGGCTAGGTTACCTTGGCAAAGCTATGGTGAATACCTTGACGTTGCAGTGTTAACATATGTAATGGGTGATAATGATAAAGGTGGTTTAATGAGTAGGAAGTTTGAGAAGTGGAATAAGCAGGACTTTTTAAGACACCTTAGGCAAAGCATGAGCAAGATGAGTGCCAGGGAGGCGACGGTTCATAAGGCAAGCCTATTCATAGACTACTTCGTTGATGATGAGTTCTTCGAGGAGTTAAATAAGAGATCGGTGAAGCCTGGTGATGTGGTTAGGAACTCTCTTGAGCGTGGGTTAACAGTAATTGATATGAGTCAGGACACTGACCTGGTTGTTAAGCAAGCCATTGTCGCCGATGTCATAAGTGAGGCGTGGGACATGGTTAAGCGTGGGGAAATTAATACGCCGGCTAGGTTAGTCTTCATTATTGATGAGGCCCAGAATTATGTACCTGAAGACTCTTGGACAATATGTAAGGATCCTATAGAGACAACATCAAGGGAGGGTAGAAAATGGGGGCTCAGCCTAATACTTGCCAGCCAAAGGATGGCAAGGGACATCGCAGCAAACGTTAGAGCTAATATTGGTACCGTGTTCTTCAGCAGGTTACCAACTCAAGGTGATTTAAGGGAACTAGGCGGCTACATGGATTTAGCCGACGTCAATGACTCAGTGTTAACACAGTTAAGTGTTAGGGAATTCTTCGTAACAGGACTAATGAACCCATTACGGAAACCACTGTTGATTAGGGTTAAGGAGGTGAGGTAGATTGTTCAATAACGAGGACCTCACCATAGACCTCTGGGTGGATCCCCCTTTACTTAATGCATTATTTGAGGATGCCAGAAGCATCGCTAATAAACTTAATTTAACTTCAGTTATGAATGAGGTTAATGAACTTAAGGCTAAAGTCTCAAGTAGAATAAGCCCAATACCTAATGTTAGTGGAAGCAGATACTTCGCATATGCCATAGACTCCAGTTTCCCTCCATCGCCGCTTGAGTTAGTCGGCGGCGTACTAACGGTAGTGGCTTATGGTTATGTTGGCCAAGTTGGAGGTAAGTCAGATAGGTACGTTACAGGTGACATACTCTATGAGGATACTAGCGAAATCAGTAAGTCTATTGAAATAATATCTAAGATAAGGGAGAGGGAAATGGTTATTAAGCTACTTAAGGATAAATTACATGGTAGAAAGAACCTGGACTTAATAATACTGGATGGGGAAATATACGTGCACCCATTACCATATAATCTACCTGCCTATGAGGGTGTTAGGAGGAAGGTTGAGGATGTTTTAGAGAAGATGCTTAACCTCGCTGAAAAGTCTAAAACAACAATAGTTGGTGTTGTTAAAAGGGTTAGGTCAAGGTACCTCTCCATTTATGCTGGCCATTGCTTGTCAACTAATGATAAACTTATGGCCAGTTTACTTCTTAATAAGGGTGAGTACATTAGTCTAGGCAATTACGGTAGTGTACTGCCGCAATGGCTTCAAATCAATTATATGGATTGTGAAACTAAGAGGGGTATGAGTAGGGAAGAGGCTGAACGAAGACTTAACGAGGGTATTGAGAACCTGAAGAGGGTTTTCAATGGTGATGGGGGAAGATTAAAAGGAATACCTAAAGTAGCAGACACAGAGCTAATATTCTATAAAGCCCCAATAACTGCAGTTGCTACTAAGCTGGAGGTACTTGACCTAGGTGGAATAGGAATACCTAACCTGATCGGGTACTTATCATCGCAAACAACCAACACAGGTTACCCATATTTACTTGACTTAGTGGATACGTATGTTAGGGTTGATTCACGACTACTTGATTACGTTAAATCCCTCCTAACCAGGTATGCTGGGTTAAGCATAAGTGATAGTAATGTTAAGGAATTAATTAACACACTCCTTCAGTTAACGAATCCTCAGAAGGCTTATCTTTATAGGCAAATGGAGGGTTAATAATAAGTAATAACATTCACATTAATTGAACGCCTCAACCTTCAGGACAAGGGTGAAGCATAGTACGTTTACCGGCTTCTTCCATATTATGAGTAGACTTCGACTATACATTCGTAATTAAAGTAAAGGGCCATAAACCCCTTGGGGGTTTAAGCCTGGTTGAGTAAAAAGTAGATTAGCTAATGATGTGGATTAATTTTTAAGCCTAGGTGCTTCAGTGAGTATAATGATAATGGGCAAAATGCGGTGTGACCGGTTAAAATCTTTAATACTAATACGGCGATACTACACCATATGCATATTAGAAGAATTAAGGAATAGGTGAGCATGATGCGTAGAGCATTGGTACTATGGGTACTGGTAGCAGTGGTAATAGCGCTGGTTATCATATTGGTTATAATTCATGCACCTAGTCATAGGCGTAATGATGAGTGCAGTAGGCTTGTTAATGCTCTTGAGTTCACTATGTTGAGGATTATTAATGCGTTAAACTATAGTGAGCCATATGATGGATGCGTAAGTGGCTGTACATCAAGGTTCTATGATGCATATCAGTTACTTAAGGATAATGTTACAGTGTTAATTAATGAGTTGGCTGAGGCAAAGTGCGGTGGTATTAACTTAAGTAAGTTAAGCATATACATTAATTATGCATTAGGCAATTTAACAGAGTATAGTTCCGCTAATCCACTAGGTGGAGTTAATAAGGCGCTGAATAACACCGTGGCCGCATATAGGTTATTAAAGGGATAGTAGTTGACTGAAAAAGGCTTATTAAATACTGGGCATTGGGGAATCCATGGCTAATGATACTGGCAAAGACCCTGAGCTAGATAAGTTGCTGGAGAAGAAGACTAGAGAAATGGTTAAGGGAGTGAAAAACGTGGGTAATGTGGTGGAGTTGAATCGCAATAACTTCAATGACTTCATTAAGGCTCATGATGTTGCTGTTATTGACTTTTGGGCTACTTGGTGCGCCCCCTGCTTTATGCTTGAGCCAATAATAAAGAAGCTGGCTGCGGAAATGCCTAATGTGGGTTTTGGCAGGCTTAATACTGAGGAGGAGCCTGAAATTGCAGCTAAGTACTATATAATGAGCTTACCAACAGTCATGATATTTAAAAATGGTGAGCCAATAGACCAGGTAGTAGGTGTAGTACCTAAGAAGGTTCTTCAAGACAGGATTAAGGCTTACCTGGATAATTAGGTGGGTTAAAATGTATCCTATACTTCTTGGAATAAATGGTATTGGCTACGGTAGTTTCACCGAGTGTGAACTTAATGTGCTACCGAGGCTCATGAACATTATTGATAGGGGTGTAGTCGAGAATAAGAGGCCTCAATACCCTGATAAGTCATGGTGGACCATATTGAACATGGAGCCTACTGAAAATGCTCCAAGCAACCCCTCTACAGCACCCTTAGTTAAATTAACAAGGGCAATACTAGTTAACATACCGGTAGTTAACCCGACATTCGGCTTATACAGTATTAGGCTCGACCAAGGTACATCATATGAGGAGGAGGCTAGTAATGTAGTAAGCACTATAGTTAATGCAGCAGCCAAGGCACCAGTAATAGCCGCTATAACTGCCCCAGATAGGTTTCTACATGAGAATCAATCAATCAAATGCAACGTATACTCAGTAATAGATGAAGCTATTGGTTCATTAATTAATAGTGGCGTCTCAGCATTCATACTTTTTTCACCATATGGTGAACCAATAGGACCAAATGAAGGTGATCATGAGGACTATGGTATATACATAGCCACTATAAGTAGGCCAAGACATTACGACACAGTTAAGCTGTATGAAATTGGTATGCTGTTTAGAGACCTTGTTGATTCAACACTGAGTACGTAAGTTTAAGGACAGTCCTTTACCTTAAAGATAGGATCCTCAGTCGTAAAGGCTTAAGCTATGTAGTGCTTCATGGTATTTTTTATATTAGTAAGATATATAAGACTTATAGGTAATTGTTTCTTTAGGTGAGTAACATGAATAAAAATAATGAAATTGTGTATATGAGACTAATACAAAGAGAAATTCCTAATACTCCTACTTATGGTTATGTTGGTAAAATATTGAGAATTAACTTATCGGGCGAAAACACTCAAATCGAGGATATACCACAGGATGTAGCATTAAAATGGTTAGGAGGGAGGGGACTAGGAGTTTACTTCTTCCTTAAGGAGGTTAATCCTGAAGTTGGTCCCCTATCAGAGGAGAATAAAGTTATATTAGCCACCGGTCCATTAACTGGAATTAATGGCTCCCCTACTCCTGGTAGAATAACTATTGTATCTAAATCGCCTCTAAATGGTAGGTTAACGTATTCATCAGTAGGTGGTCAATTTGGCCCCACTCTTAAGCTTGCAGGCTTTGATGCACTGATAATTGAGGGAAAGCTTAGTAAGCCATCATACCTAATACTTAAGGATGAAAGGGTTTATTTTAAGGATGCATCAGGCATCTGGGGTAAAGACGTAACTGAGGCGTATGATAAAATATTAAGTACCCTACATGAAGAGTATGGTGTTAGTGAAGGCAACGCATCAATAGCATTAATTGGTCCTGCTGGGGAGAACCTAGTCAAGTATGCTTCAATAATGTTTGATAAGCATCATGCGGCTGGTAGAATGGGATTTGGTGCCGTTTTAGGTTATAAAAGAGTTAAAGCGATAGTGGTTGTTAGTTCTAAGAATATGGAGATTAAGGTTTATGATAAGGATTTATTTAGGATAAACTCAATCAATGTGATAAGGAGAATGAAGAATAACCCAATTATAAGGGACTTAACCAGCCTAGGTACATTAGGGGCTCTAGCAACTAGAGTTAGCAAGTTTAACGCAATACCTGCCTTTAATTTAACTAAGCACGTAGATTTGAACATTGACCAGCTTGTAAAAGAATGGAAAGAGAGAATAGACCAAAAGGAATCCCGCAGAGAATATTGCTATGGGTGCCAAATATGCTGCCATAAGCATGTTAAATCCAAGTCAAGTGAATATAAGGTTGAGGGCGGTGCCCCAGAGTACTATGGGGGATTAGTATCATTGGGAACTTACATTGGGGTAACAGACTTGGACTTCATAATATATGCAAAGAATTTATGTGATGAAATGGGGTTGGATGCTATATCAACAGGTCAAACTATAGCTACATTAATAGAGTTAGTGGCTGATGGCAGAATTAACTATGGTATTAAATATGGTGATAAGGATACGATAATTAAGTTAATTAAAATGATTGCGCACAGAGAAGGTATTGGCAATGAATTAGCTGAGGGAGCTCAATACCTTACGGATAAGTATGGTGAACCAGTAACTGCGGTTACTAATAAACGCCTAGAGGTAAGTCTCTGCAATTTAAATGCAGCAATGGGGTATAAGCTAGCCTTGGCAACATCAAACAGGGGTGATGTTAACCAAGTATACCTTAAGCATGAGGTTCTCTCGGAGAATGCGCAATTACTTAATGGTGATGATGCGGTTGATTATGCTATACATATTCAAAACCTAATGGCAATCCTTGATTCATGCGTAATATGCGCCTTCTCAGGTTACGTAATCAACCTTAGTGATTTAAGCAGGTTACTTACAGCTGTAACAGGCATGGATTTCAATGAATCACGATTAGCGGAGATAGGTGAAAGAATCTACACGGCGGAAAGGTACTATAATGCGTTAGCATTAGGTAAGGAAAGCGATGAACTACCCAGTAGGTTAGGTAGTGTACCCGCTGAATTATTGAATAAGTATTATGAGAGGAGAGGATGGGTTAATGGCATACCTAGTGTTGAAACTTTAAAGAAACTTAAGGTCATTGAGTAATGCGGCTTAAATCATAGGGATCTTGGCGCCACATAGTATGTTAATGAACCTGATGCGAACTCGTAAGTTAGCTTAATTGGCTTATTGGTTGCGAACTCTATGGTAACATACTCACATATTGGAGCCATTTGCCTATTCATATTCATTATATACTCAAGGGAGTAGGATGCCTCCTGCTTCTCGCTTACTGAGAATTCCTGGAATGATTCATCAGTGCTTTGGTACTGTACCTCATAATACCTACCCCCCTCACCGGAGGCCTTTACAATGAATGATTCCGGATCAGCAGTGAACGTAATCGCATCGCTTATATCCTCAGCCATCGTTAAAGCATCCTTGAACGCATCCATGCTCATCCGTATCCTAACAGGGTAATCAATCTTCGGCTCCGGTATTTCCTCCTGCGCAACGTCAACAATCGGTAAGTAGAATTTCCTATACATGCCGCTTTCCCGCCCTTTAGAACCATAGTATATTATCATTAGGAATCTGTTTCTTCCCTTATCAACACCTATGTCAACCTTATCCTTAGCCCTAATCCTCTTGGCTAACTTCTTAATAGTATCAAATAGAACACCAACCTTAACGGTGTCCGTTATGTTAACTTCCTCAAGGGCTGTTGAAGGTATGTTAAGGATTACTAAGGAGACTTTGGATGAATCAATCGCCTTAAGGCTAATACCATCAGGGCTCATTACGAATAATGCCTCATTTAGGACCTGAGCTAGGCTTAGGAAAACATACCTGACGTCCCTACCCTTAGGGAATGTAAATGTGTAAATAACCCCACTTCCACTACTTTCCTGCACTATTGAACCACCCCCAGTTTCGCTCTCAGTTTCCTCAGCTTCAGTCTCCTCTTCCTCCTTCTCCTCATTCTCCTCAGGCATTAATGCTATAATCCTCAATAACCCTTTTTAAGGTTACGGGCCCATTAAAGAATAATACCAGCGGCTCAACGTGAGTATAAATACCCTTGACTCTCGAAAAGCGGGTTTTTAAGTACATTATAAAATATTGTAATAGCCTTTTTAAGGAGTAGGGTATTATAGGAGGCGTGGATCAAGTTAAGCTTAGCGGTGGTGAGTATGTTAGAATAGAAGGACCAGCTATGATTGAGGTTTTAAGAGGTAAACTCTACATCCTTGGTGCACAGTATGATGAAGGCTCAAGAGTAACTATATTACGGGCTAGGAGAGTTGTGGCTAAGGCAATTAGTGATACTGAACTATCAGTGATCCTTGGGCCAGGGGGCTTTGTGGATAAGCCTAAGGCTGGGGAGGAGATGATTGATGAGTGGGATAGTAAATTATCAATGGAACTAAAGGGCTCAGTAATAATGGTGATGGGAGCCATGGATTCCGGTAAAACAACAATAACAACAATACTTGTTAATAAGGCATCATCGATGAGGTTGAAGGTGGGGGTTGTTGATGCTGATCCAGGGCAAAATGACCTAGGGCCCCCTACTACGGTATCCTGCTCAATACTTAGGGGTGGCCGGATAACGCACCTAAGCTATATGAGTCCAATAAAGCAAGTCTTCCTAGGTTCAACCAACCTTGAAGGTAATTGGTATAGGGCAGTTTATGCAGTAACTAAGCTCGTGGATTATTTAAGGAAAGTTGAATCAGTGGACTTCATAGTAATCAATACTGACGGCTGGGTTGAGGGTGAAGGCGCTGTTGAGTATAAGAGGGCTCTGGTTAATTCCATTAAGCCTAATTACATCATAATCATGAGGAAGGGAGATGAGGTTAATGGTTTAATTAATGGATTAGGTGTAAGTAACATGCTTATTCTCAATGCGCCGCCATCAATGAGGGTTAGGGATAGGAATGATAGGAAGATACACAGGGATATGGGGTATGGTAGGTACTTATCGCCATCAAGGGAGTTAACCCTTAACTTAAGTCAAGTGCCAGTGGTCAACATGCCTTTGACTGGTAGGGGATTAGACGGTAATCTAATGAGGTTAATATCAAGTTACCTTAAGGTTAAGCCAATTTACATGGATTCCTTAAAGAATGTAGTAATGATAGTGTCAAGTATGGTTAAGGAACCAATGCTTAGAAGCATACCAGGGGGTGTGGCAGTATTACTTCAACCCAATTGGGAGAATGGACTATTAGTGGGCCTAGAGGATAAGGATGGATTCCTAATAACACTGGCTGTATTAAGGAGAATATACTACAATAATGGAAGGATAGTTGTCACTATACCTAAGAGGTTGAGTAGCCTTGAATTAAATAATATAAGGGGGATTAGGATTGGTTCTATTAGAGTTAATGAGCAGTTTGAGGAGGTTGATAAGTTCAGCATAATATACAAGATTGAGAAGATTATTAGTGAAAACGGAGCTAACCAGCTTTAAGTAAACGCATGGAAAAACCAGACTACCTAAGTAACACCCATGAATCGACTTCACTAGTTCCTTAATGATGATTTAGTAGTGTTTAGGCTTGATGGAAGATAAGTTAATACGCTGAGGCTAGGTTAGGCTGTGTGGGTGTTACTGAGCTTGGTAAGCTTATCCCAGATAACTTAAGGAGAAGGGTTAATTTCGAGCAGCTTAACGGTAAGTTAATAGCATTAGACGCCTACAATGCGCTTTACCAATTCCTAGCCTCAATAAGGCAACCTGACGGTACACCCCTCATGGATTCCCAAGGCAGAGTCACCAGCCACTTAAGTGGATTACTTTACAGGACAATTAACCTGCTTGAGTACGGTATTAAACCAGTCTACGTATTCGATGGTAAACCCCCTGAATTGAAACTTATTGAAATTGAGAAGAGGAGGAGGGTTAGGGAAAGGGCTATGGAGGATTGGATTAAGGCTGTGGAGGAGGGTAAGAAGAGTGAGGCTAAGAAGTACGCCCAAAGGGCATTATTCGTAACTAATGAAATGGTTGATGAGGCTAAAAGACTCCTAGACCACATGGGTGTGCCTTGGGTTCAAGCCCCAAGTGAAGGCGAGGCCCAGGCAGCATACATGGCTAGTAAGGGGATTGTGTGGGCTACTGGAAGTCAGGATTACGATTCGTTCTTATTTGGCGCCCCCCGGCTTGTCAGGAACTTAACAGTGTCAGGTAGGAGAAAGCTACCAGGTAGGGATGAATACGTTGAAGTTGCCCCTGAGTTAATAGAGTTAAATGATGTGCTTAAGGCGCTTAGGTTAAGGGATAGGAGCCAATTAATAGACTTAGCAATACTATTAGGTACAGACTATAACCCCGAAGGGGTACCAGGTATTGGTCCACAGAGGGCGCTTAAGTTAATTCAGGATTATGGTAGCTTAGATAAACTAATGAACACTGTGCTTAAGAATGTGCAATTCCCTGTGGATCCCTTTAAAATAAGGGACTTCTTCCTTAACCCACCAGTGACCCAGGAGGTTAACGTTAAGTTTAAGGAACCTAATGAGGGTGAGGTAATTAGACTGTTGGTTGAGGAACATGACTTCAGTCAGGATAGGGTTAAGAATGCCTTAGAGAGGTTGAAGAAGAGCATGGGTAAGGCTAAGGGGTCAACAACCCTTGATTCATTCTTCGGATGATTTAAATGGCTAAGCAGAGGAGAGTAGATTGCGTATACTTGCTTAAACTAGTGAATCTGCTTGAGGATCCATTCTCCAGCTACTACAGTAACGGTTACTTAAACAGTGAAGGCATGACCATACTAAGCTTAATTGCGCAATTAACCATACGTGAAGCCCCTTGGTTAGCATCATTATTTAGGAAAGCTAGGGAAAGAAGGGATTATCAATCCGTGATTAAGGCGCTTAAGGATGTTAGGGAATTATGCCCAGATTGAGGGATTAGTTAACGCCTTAATGCCTTAACATTATTTACGTAAACCTTGAATAAGTCACCATTATTACGCATAGCCAGTAGCGAGAACATGATCACGAGCACTAGGGTAATGTTCCTAATGGCCTTCAGCATAGTTTTGGTTCAATTAACCGTTAAATATGTTTTTCGCAGCGGCTAATGCAGTGAAGCCAGGTAATCTAATAGGCATGTGCAGGGGGATTAGTGACCAAGTGGAGTTAACGCCCATAGTTGAAAAGTTCATTGAATCATTACTAGCCACCATAGATAATCCTCAGTTATCATACATAATAACACCCCATTGGGGAGCTAAGGCTTTAACCAGAATCATTATTAACGGTGAGGAAAACAATAAGGCAAAGTCCCTATCACCATTATTCACAGGAAGCGGTGAAATTTCAAATCCACTAATCCTTAACCTAAATAAGTCAATCATTGGTAGGAGGATTGATTATAAGAGGGCTTTACGTGAGGGTTTCGATTCAATAATCTACATTAGTGATGGTGGCAGCGTTAATGCACCATTGCTACTAGGTGACTTAACAATTAGAAGTAAGGGTGAACCCACTGAGATGCCTGTGATACATGTACCTGAGGTTATTAGGGATGCTAGGGTTAAGTATGATATTGAGTCAACGATAAGAAGTGAACTTTACTATGACCTAGTAATAACGAGGGATGGGGATTCACCCTATGCAGTAGTCTTCGGTATTAACGTTAGCCCACTTTTCATAGGTGTTGAGTCATGCAACGTATTGGAGACGCTAATTAACCTAGTGAGTACGGTAACGTCATCTAGTTTTAAGCTTAATTACGTGATTCACATTGCGGTTAACGATGAGTGGGGCAATCCAAGGTTCTCGCCGCTTTACTGGGGCTTCAGTACAGCATCATTCATTGAAGGTACCTTGAGAAGCATTACCACTGACCTAGTGCCATTAATCTACGTTTACATAGATTCATTGGGCATTAGGAATGACGTCAAGGCTTCGGTTGAGGTTAAGGAGGCATTAGGCATTGAAGACGTGCATGAACTAGGTTTCACGGAGTCTCCAGGCATATTACCGGAGAACTACGGTTACTGGTCCATCGTGATTAAGGGTGATGAAGCTAATGGTAGGTTAACCACCCTTAATATTAACAATACCCTGAAGTCAATACTTAATAAAGTAGAGGTGGATCCTGCAGGTTTCATGACTAAGGTCACTGAGGCATTCATTAATGAAGTTAAGGAAGTAATGGACCTTAATGGTGTTGGTGACCTAGTAGGCAGAATCAATGAGGATAATGCAGCTGCCGTGAGGAATACCATGATCAAGTTCGTGTATGATAAGACTAAGGAGAGGATAAGTAGAGTTAATTTACTAAACCCCAGCGGCTACGGATCAATGCTTGATATAGCAACAGGGGAAGCTTACCTTAATACTGATGAAAGTGCCCTTGAGGCTGAATTAAGGAATCTTAAAATTAATGTATTAAGTAGAATTAAGGAAATATTAGTTAAGTGATCTGGCAATAGAGAAAGCGCAAGCAGTTGGCTTACATGCTATTGATTAAGATAATTACTCATAGATGATTGTAATGGTGGTTAACGCAACATTAGCATTCAGGCATTACCACTTACAGTTAAGTAAATCAACTAAATAGGATAAGGTCATTTAGGCGTGAATCAAGCTTTATAAATGGTGGCTAGGGTATGTTTGCGTGTCAACTAATATTAAGGAACTCATCCCAAGTATAGTTAATAAGGTTAGCTCATCAATAGTGGCGATTGTAACCGCTGGTGCGGTAGTGGATGAGTGGCTTAATGTGATACCCATTAGGGGTTTTGGAACAGGCTTCGCAGTTGATAAGCACTACGTAGCTACCGCATCCCATGTTGTTTCTCAACTTGGTGAAGTAACAGTGGTCACAAGTGATGGTGACCTACTTGAAACCGAGCTGGTGGGTGCGGACCCTGAGGTTGATACAGCCGTCCTTAGGGTTGATGGTGAACTTAACCCGATTAAACTAGGTGACTCTGATAAGATAATGGTAGGTGAACCAGTCATAGCTATTGGCTACCCACTGGGCTTAATGAATCAACCCACGGCAACATTCGGCATAGTGTCAGCCTTAGGTAGGACAATAAGGACCGGGGAAATAATGCTTGAGGGTTTAATTCAAACCGATGCGGCAATAAATCCAGGTAATTCAGGTGGTCCATTAGTGAACCTAGATGGGGAAGTAGTGGGCATAAATACTGCTATAATAGCTGGGGCCCAGAACATAGGCTTCGCCATACCCATTAACCTAGCCAGATTATCGATAAATGAATTAATAAGTAAGGGTGTCGTTGAGAAGCCTAGGATTGGGATTTATGGTATCGATATTAATAGGATACTTGCAAGACAATACAGGCTACCTGTGGACAGGGGAGTCCTAGTGGTCTCCGTTCAACCATACTCACCGGCTGATGAGGCTGGTTTAAGGAGGGGGGATGTAATAACGAGTATAGATGATGTTGAGTTATCATCAATAGTTAGGCTTAAGACTTACCTCTACAGTAGGTATGTTGAAGGCAAGAGGGAGTTTAAGCTAAGGGTTATGAGGGGTAGGAAAACCATGACGGTTAACGTTTCGCTTTAAGCGCATTACCAGTTTCATTTCCGGGCAATAACTAGTTCATTATTTATGCGATTCCTAAGCTGGAAAAGTTTAATAAAGAAGAAGTTGAATAATCACTATGCCTAATCAGGAGACTGAGGGTTACCTAGAGGCTGTGGTTGAGGGCGTATACGTTACATCAACTGGCGCCGAGGCTGTTATGCTTCTAAGTACTGAGGAATGGGGGGATTTTGTATTACCGATTTGGATAGGTATGGCTGAAGCGTTAAGTATCCAGAAGGCAATGGGTCAAACGGACTTCCCAAGACCACTAACACACGATCTCCTAGTAGACATATTAGAGAGGTTAAATGCGTCAATTGAGAAGGTTACAATAGATGCCTTAGTTGATCACACGTACACTGCAACAATATACCTGAAGGATAATAGGACTGGTTCACAGCATTACATTGATGCAAGGCCAAGCGATGCCGTTGCAGTCGCACTGAGGGTTAATGCACCAATTTTTGTGGCAAATCATCTTAAACAGTACACAGTATCAATAAATGAATTACTGGGTAAGTCCAACCAGGAAGAGGGGGAGGAAGGTAAGTCCATTTGAAGCCACTGAAAATATTAAATGCAAGATTCCATTACAATATGGTACTTAAAGCTATGCCTCTTTATAAGGAGTGGGGAGAGGTCACATTGATTCTAACCCATGTTCATGGTGTCCATGCTCATGAGTTGGTGCATCAGCAATATTAACCCTACCGCTGGTAACCATTTTAACAGCATCATCAGCGCTTACGCCCTCAGGCACTACGTAGATTTTTAGCTTAAGGGACTTGGCAAGGTTAAATCCAGGCCTACCTATTTCACTCACAATTAGTGAATCAACACCTAGTTCCCTTACCCTCCTCAATGCGTATAAACCTCTATGCATCTCAGCCTGCAATGCTGGGTTAAGTTCCCTCCCTGTTAACTTCATCACATTACCATCTACTTCATAAACAAGTATGTATTCCCCCTCCCCTGGACCTGTTACCCTATTTTCTGAGTCAACTATTACTGCTAATTTCATAATAATCCGATATCAGTATCGATTTTTAAATATTTCCCACTACACATTAGTGCATAAGGCGTATTAACATGGTAAAGCCGTATTTAATGACTAAGGGTATAATTAGATCTAAAGATAAGCAGTATGGAAAACTTTAAAGAAACCTAAGTCCAACAAACACTGTAGGATGTTGTCTTACATTGATTATCCCGGTGATAGAAAAATAGTAACTAACCTAGCTGAACTTATTAGTGAGTATAAGTTGTTTCCTGGGGCATTAGCGTCAACGATAGTAATGATTGGTAAAGTCGAGGTTAATGATGATTATTTTAAAGCATGGGTCTCCATAACGGGCAATAGGAGGATTGTTGAGGATGCATATGGGGAGATTTGGTCATACATTAAGGGTGTTTCCGGGGACAGCGATATAGTATCGTTAATTATGAGAACGTATGAAGAATCAAGTGACCTAACAGATATTATTGCATTATCCAATGCCCTGAAGCTCTTCCTGGGATTCAACATATATGACCTAGGCTTAGCGGTAATCTACGAGAATCCAATGGTGGTATTAAATGGGGGAAGAGTTGAATTAAGGAGAGGTAAAACACTATTGA
Source organism: Caldivirga sp. (assembly GCF_023256255.1). NCBI lineage: Archaea > Thermoproteati > Thermoproteota > Thermoprotei > Thermoproteales > Thermoproteaceae > Caldivirga > Caldivirga sp. The sequence continues at coordinate 16,886 of NZ_JAGDXD010000059.1, forward strand.
CAAAAATGCACATAATGGGTGACCTTAAACTTAACACTGCATTAATACTTCAAAGCGAGTCAAGTAAGAAAGTAGTAGATTGGGGTAATCCAGGTGTATTGCCGGCTAGCAATGTAATAGGTGATGAGACAATAAGTGACCCAGCCTACACAGCATTAACACTTAATATGGGACTAGTATCAAGTCCAAGCTCAAGTGAATTAACATTATTAACCCCCCAATTATCAACAGGAACATGCACGGGACAGATAGTAATATTACCATTAACGCTGACCAGTGACATGATTAAGAAGCTAGTTAACGAATTACGAAACCAAGGCTTCACGACTAATGTTGCCGGAATAAGCATAATGGATGCGATAGAATGTATTAAATAAAACAATTAATAAATAAGTGCAAGATCAGGAAAAATGAATTAAATATTAATGATTTTTAATGTGTTTTTGTGTTTGTTTTGTTTATCTTCTTCTTAGTGCTATTATTGCTGCTGTGGCTGCTACGACTATTACAATCACCACTATTCCTGCTATTAATGTTGTTGATACTACTGGTTTTGTGATTGTTACTGTTGATACTGCTGTTGTTGTGCTTGTTACTGTGCTCACTGCAGTAGTTGTTGATGTAACAGTAGTGGTGGCTGTAGTCACTGCTGTGGTCGTAGTGGTTGATGTGGTAGTAGTCGTCGTGGTAGTGGTTGTTGAAGTAGTTGAAGTGCTCGTTGTGGTTACTGGAGTAGTCGTAGTAGTTGTAGTTGATGTGGTAGTCGTAGTAGTTGATGTTATTGATGGAACGTACTCGGAGGTTATGTTGAAGTACTGTGCTAGGCAGTACCTTAATCCATTTAAGTCGAGCCCAAGGTAACCTGGTTCAAGGCCTAGGAACTTGGCGTAGTCAGGGTGCTTAATCCAAAGGCTGCCGTTAACCATGGCTTCAACAAGTGGTGGAATATAACCAGCTGGGGCGCCACTACCCCAGAAGGCTTCCCAGAGTGGTGAACTAATTACCTGATAGTAATCAGCCTCTGCACCAATTATGTATGAGTTATCCGACGGCATTAACTCTATTCTAAGCCAATTTGGAACATACTTCTCACACATGGGATTAGGTACATTATACATCCAGGTGACTAAAAGATTCTTAGGACCAATGTTAACCTCAGCCCTCTTCCAGCCAACTGGCTCAATGGGCACGTAGTAATGATACCATGAGAATATGACCTTAAGTAACTCATTATACGTGCTCATTCCAGGGGAGACAGCGTCGAATACATCAAACCAGTTAGTTAAGTTTATGAAGCCATAGGTTGAGTTAATGCACCAGACAATCGTACCGTTAAGTGGTACTAGACTTGTATTATACTCGGGAGATAGGTGAATTGTAACCGGTGTGCATGTGCCATTGGGCCATTGGAATGGCCAAACATAGATACTTGACGTGGTGACCCACGGTATTGGGCTTAACGGCCCCTGGAAGGCTAAGCCGGTTGGGTCATAGTAACCCCTACCGTAACCTAACCATGCATTTGCAACCTCAAACTGGGCATTGGGGAACACAGTGCCCCAGTAGGTGCCTGTGTCTAACGCCAGGACAGCGGTGGGTATTCCGAATAGGCTTAATTGAGTGGCCCAGCCTTCAGTTATCGTGGCCCAGTCGGTGAAGCCTGAGGGGGTTATGACGGTTAATTTTAGTGGTGTACCATTGGGTAAGTACCATTGATTACCCTTCTTATACATGCCAATGCTCTCAAGTAACTCAGCGGCCTTAGTAGTATTGTAACTGCATGGTACTAAGTACTTTTGAATATCAGATGGATAGGTACCAACAGTGTATGGGAATACTGGCTCAGGGTAGTAGCTTGGGTAATATGCCCCAATACCCCACACCGCATTGGCTGCTGTTAAGTTAACTGCGTAACATAATGCCTGCCTAAACTGAGGTGTGTTAAATGGGAAACCACCCAGTGGGTTAATTGTCATCCCTAATTCACCGAAGTCCTCAACCATGTATGCCAGTAAGCCGCTCTTATTCACAACACCTATTTGAGCTAATGATATGCCTAATGACGACCAGGTAGCCTTACCTGAAAGTAAACCAGTTAAAGCCTGCGTATTACCAAGAACCTGAACGTAAGGTACTACTGGTGCCCAGTTCTCCCAATCAGCGTACGGGAATATTTCATGCCACCGAGCCAAAAGTGGCACCCCATTGAAGTACATTGGTTCAAGTTCCGTTGTGAATGTGGCTGTACCAGGTGAAAAACTGACGAAGTAGTATGGGCTTAGTGAGTAGCATGGCGGATTCCACATGGTGACGTTATCTGGGCCATAAACTGTTGAGGCGTAGGTTGAATTCATCGTCTTTAACCTATCAACCACCGGTTTCCAGAATGGCCATGGTGTGGTTATGGGCTCTGTGAGTATAAATATTATGGTTGTTGGGCTCCATGCCGTCAATTGAATAGACAATGTATAATTATTTATTACCCTTATTTCTGAATCAGCATTAATAATGTAGGGGTACCACCACATGAAGGCCTTAACACCAATGTAGAATTCAGCGTACACATCCCATGCAGTGAAGGGTAATACAGCGGATCCATTAAACCAGTATAAGTCATGCCTAAGATATATTATAATTGTGTTGTTCTGCGGGAATAGTGTCCAATTACTGGCTAAGACAGGCCACCACTGACCATTAAGCGTATTATAGTACGCTAATGATTCCCACCCATTAATCATCCAGAGTAAACCTTTCGGATTCCAGATATTACAGAGGGGTGTACCTGGGGGGACCGTTAATGTACCATAGGAGTTCCAGTAAATTATTTCAGGTTTGCTTGATGCATATGCGATATTTAACGCTATTAAAACCATTATCAGTGCTGCTATTAATATTACGTACACCTTATGGATTCTCATTCTTTTTCACTAAATAAAGTTTGCTAATTAAGAGTTTAATAAGGATTGCTATAAATAGGATTTGAGTCATTGTATTTTCTAACAATAGCGCTATATAATACTGTATGATTAATGAGGCTTAATGCTTATTAAGTAGCTTCGGCTACCTTAATATGGCTCAATTGGAGAGGATTAGTAGGGATTATTTCGCTAAGTTAGATTTAAGAATTGGTAAGGTTATTGAAGCCCAGAGGATTGAAGGCAGTAGGAAGTTAATTAAGCTCATCGTAGACTTAGGCTCCGAGAAGAGGCAAATACTTGCTGGACTTGCCGAATACTATAAGCCTGAGGAATTAGTAGGTAGGTTCATTGTTGTTGTGGCTAACATGGAGCCAAGGATTATGCTTGGCCTTGAGAGCCAAGGTATGCTGCTCGCCACATGTGGTGAAAAGGGTAAGCCGCTCTTACTAACCATACAGGATGCTGATGATTCAAGGATTGGGGAGAAAGTGTGCTAATATGCGCATAGCAGTAGTCGGCTGCAGTGGGTTTGGTAATGTTCATCTTAATGCGCTTAGGGAGTTGAATAGGGATGACTTGGAGGTTTACGTTTTTAGTAGGAGTAGGGAGAGGGCTGAGGAATGCGCCAAGAGGTATTCTGCATCAGGCTACTTCACTAATTATGATGATGTAATTAAGTCCAACGTAGATGTGGTTGATTTAATAGTTAGCCATGATATGCATGCCCCAATGGCTATTAAGGCTATGGAGGCTGGTAAACACGTAGTGCTTGAGAAGCCCATAGCCAGGACAATAGATGAGGCTAACGCAATAATTGAAGCATCAAGGAGATTTAAGGTTAAGTTCATGGTTGCCGAGAACTTCTACTTTGATCCAGCAGTTCAGAGAACCATTGAGTTAATTAAGGAATTAGGACAAGTGCACACAATAATAGTTAGGTCAACACACTACGGTAAGCCTAGTGGTTGGAGGAGGATTAAGGAACTTATGGGTGGTGGGGCGTTTATAGATGGGGGAATACACTTCGTGGATACCCTACTAAATATTGGTGGAGAGTATAATCATGCCTGTGGCTTATCCTACAGAACCATCAGTGGTATCGAGGGTGAGGACACTACAATAGGGCTCTTCACGTTTAAGAATGGAGCCAGGGGTTTAGTAATGTATAGTTGGGGGATGATGCATTCACCTAATGTACCCTCCTTTGAGGTTTATGGTGAGAATGGTAGTGTAATTGAGGATGCGTATTCAAGAAGGATTAATGCCACCTATGGTAGAGTTTACGGTGACCTATTATTTAATGGTAAGTCAGTAAGCTTACCTAAAGTTAATGTTGTTAAGCTTGAGCTAGAGGGTTTCATTAAGGCTGTTGAGAAGGATAAGCCTGTGCCAATGCCCCCTGAATTAGCGTTAAGGGACCTTAAAGCGGTCCTAGATGTTTACGGTAATACCTGCAATTAGATTACGTTTATAAATAATCACTAAATCAATGATATTACGCCTATTCATGAGCTTAAAGCCTTGGTGAGTTTCTAAAACTACTACCTATTACGCTCAACTTAACCTAACTCATGATACCCTTAGGTTAGTAATGGTTATTGAGTATGCATAGCGGAGTATAGGGGGCTTACTACTTTAAGAGTATCTTAGGTGCCTATAGGTAATTAACGTCTATGAAGCCTTAAGCTTAACTACATTACCGTACTTTGAGGCGCATTCTTTACATGCAATAACCCTAAAGCTCATACCTATTAGTTCATCATTGATAACAACGATCTTTGCCTCACTGGGTTTAACTGGCCTTAGGCAGAAGAAGCATATTAGATCCTCATTATTCCTACGGCTCCTCCTAAAAGAACCTCTTCTGCTCATTATATCAAATACCAATACTTGGATTCCTTAATAAACATTACACGTAACAACGCTACTTCAGTATTTTATCTACTGCAACATCCTCCTCCATCCAGGTTTCAAGATCCCTAACCCTCACAAAACCACCCTCAGCCTCCCTACGTCCAATTATTATGAACTTCCTGGATTTAATCCTTGATGCATACTCTAGAGCCGACCTGAGGCTTGGTTTACCCACATCTAATATAACCCTGAATCCAATATTCCTAAGGTGATCAGCTATTCTCACCCCTAGCTCATAGTACTTGGGGTCCATTGGGTAAATGTAGTAGTCTATTGGTGGCTGTTGGTTAATTTCCTCACCTAATGCTAACATAACTCTCTCAATGCCTATTGCAAAACCTACGGCTGGCACGTCTTCACCTGAGTATATCTTCAATAGTTCATCATACCTACCACCACCTCCAACGGCGAGCTTAATCCTATCCGTGTATAGTTCAAAGACGAAGCCTGTGTAGTAGTCAAGTCCCCTAACTATGCTTAAGTCTAAGTAAACCCTATCCACTGCATTATAGTGAGATAGCATACTTGATAATGATTCAACATAGCTAATTAAGGCATCGCTAATACTCAGTCTCCTTAATTCACCTGCGGCTTCACTTATAGGTACCTTAACGTTGGCTACGTCAACCAGGTACCTTGCCTCCTCCCCACCTATACCCTCCTTAACTAGTAGTTTAACTAACTCCTCATCAGGTACCTTGCCCCTCTTATCAAGCACCCTGAGCACAGCCTCCCTTGCAGTATTAATGCCCAGTCTCTCAAGCACCTGATCCATTACTCTCCTATCACTAACCCTCACGGTTAATTGGGGTAGGTTAACGGCATCCAGTGCCTTTACGGCTAATGCCAATACCTCAGCATCTGATTGAACAGTGGGTGAGCCAACGTGCTCAACCCCAAACTGGTAAAACTCCCTAAACCTACCGAATTGGGGCTCATCATACCTCCAAACCTTAGATACGTAATATAGTCTAATGGGCCTTGGGAAATCACGCCTATATGAAAGAACCCTAGCCACTGGAACAGTCATGTCAAATCTAAGGCCCAATTCCCTACCAGCCTTATCCTTAAGGTAATATATCTCGTTAATAACCTCCTCCCCAGCCTTAGCCTTAAGCACCTCAAAGTGTTCAAGTGCAGGGGTTTCAATGGCACCGTACCCGAAGGACTCAGCAATCTTAGAGAACCTTGAGACTATAGTCATTAGTGAATAATACTTATCCGGAGTCCAATCATTCATTCCCCTCGGTGGTTGAAGCAACCAATCCTCCACTTGTCTCTTAAGCTGCAGGCATTAAAAACATAACCTTAATTCACAATGCGGTCCTCTTAAGGATAATACTTAAGGTAATTAACCATTGTACTGACTCATTGATGTATTATTTTAATCACGGTTAATTGAGGGTCTTAGGTATAGTGCGAATTAAAAAGGCATGCAGAATCTTTAGCGCGAGTGTGCATGCTCCACAGCCTTAAACAACTTTAATTATGGAAACGACCCCACCTCCACCTATACCTATGCTTACCCTGCTGTTGAGTCGATAATACTGATGCAAGGGTGTTTGATGCTGCTTCAGTATCTAACACTATGAATGCACCATCATCCCTCTGAACTAACACTGGACCGTGAGGTATGCTTACTACTACCTTAATGATGGAGTTCTCCATTATACCTAAGTCATTCAGTCTCTCCGAACCTAATTTAACAACCTTAACCACTGAGTTACTGGGTGCTTCATTAATAGGTATGTGTCCATTACTCATGTAATCACCTGAATAAAGCTAGCAATGTAGAATACGGCGTAAGCTAGTATTAATGCGATTATGAATTGAAGAATAGTGTTAATGGCAGTAAGCCTTAGCCCTGCAATTTTCCTTTCAACAATTAACGTTGCTATGCACGGTGAGTATAAGGTTATGAATGTAATTAAGGCTAAGGATGATGCAGGGGTTAGGGTTGACCCAATGGCGTAAAGTAATCCTCCTTTCTCAGTACCATAGAATAACGCTAATGTACCTAAGACTACTTCCTTAAATATATAACCGTAGACTAGTGATGCTGATATCTGCCATGGTATACCAATGGGGTTAAATAATGGCGCCAACGCCTTACCTACGATACCAAGCCAAGTCTCAGTAAGAACACTTGGGTTCGCTAAAGCCTCCGGACCCACTAAGCCCCTTGGCCCACTTACTGATAGAAGCCAAGTCATCATTATGAATACTATTATTAATACCCCGGCCCTGGATATGAAATCATGCGTGTAGTGCCAAATCTTCTTAGTGAATGCTTTATGCAATGGTACTACTAATGGGGGTAATTCATAAGTGTAGGGCGTATTCTCATTAATGAACCTTACATGTACCCTTGAGATTCTTGACACTATGCTAATGCTTATGAATGCTACTACATAAGGTATCACCACTACTACACCTATTAAGTGCGGCATTACAGCCGCTGCTATTAAGGCTATTATCGCGAACCTAGCGGTACACGGTATGTAAGGTATCATTAAGACTGTAAGCACCCTATCCCTTGTACTTGGCATGGCCCTGGTTGCCATTATGGCTGGAATATTACAACCTGAACCGGCAATTAAATACACTAATCCCCTTGAAGGAATCCCAGTTCTCCTCAACCATCTCTCTATTGGAAATGCAATCCTAGTTATTAACCCAGAATCCTCTAGGAACGCTATTAAGAATGATACCCCAAAAACGTACGGTATAAAATCTATTAATGTGGTAACTCCATTCCATACACCATTAATAAGGAATGAACTTAACAATTCATTACCCACATAACTACTTACAAAGTTACCTATGGGTATTGAATCAAGGGCATTCGACATCAAATTCACTAAAGGCTCAAGAACCATGAATATTACCTCAGCTATCGTGAATAATAGTAATAGGGATAGAAGAACCCCATATTTCGGATTCAGGAATAATTCATCGTACTTACTAAGCGTTAACTTACCCTCTCTAGTGACGAATTTACCCACAAGGGACTTTACAGTACTCCAACGTGCTGCAGTAACGTAATAATCAATGTTAGGTACCTCCCTACGCGCCTCCTCAATTACATGGCTTACCTTAATGCTTAGTACCCTTAATAATGGGTTACCACTAAGTATTTCCACAGCAATACCCCGGGAAACACCCAGGGTATTCATTATGGTACTTATGTGCTTCTCTAGCTTACCATAGTTAACAATATTAGTAATTCCTGTTTTTAATTCACGTATCTTAACGACTGTGGTCTTTAATTCCCTTAATCCTTCATCGCCTACAGCTACTGCTGGTATTATAGTTACCCCAAGGGTCTTACTCATGGCTTCAACATTATAATGCACCCTCCTTCTTCTTGCCAAATCCATCATATTCAATACGAATATTGTTGGTTTCCCAAGCTCCAGCACCTGCACTAGTAGGTATAGTGATTGCTCAGGATTTAAGGCGGATCCAACCACCACGATGCCATCATAATCACCGAGGAGAAGTTCCTTAGAGGCCACAGCCTCATCAGTCATGCTAGTCCTGAGACTATACGTACCAGGTAAGTCAACCATCAGTACCCTTGTTTTACCAACACTGTAACTAACTTCATCAACTGAAACTGTTGTACCAGGGTAATTAGCAGTCCTAACAAAAACACCACTAATCCTGCTAACCAAAGTAGACTTGCCACTGTTCGGTATTCCAGCAATAACTACCTTAATGGTGTCATGATGCTGGGTACTCATTGTACGCATTTTAAGTCTTAGCTTAAATTCGTTCTTGAACACTTTTAGACTAATCCAATAATACTTATAAATTTTACTGTTTAAATCATCTTAATTAATGATATAATCTTAACTCTACTCGAAAATATTAGGAACGTTTCTTAAATTAGCGACTGCCCCATTAGGTGAGAATCACCTATGGTGTAGTGGTATAAAACATATGTTGTTTTTCTCCATTGACCTTGAATTAATGTTAGGTTGATGACCATTACAGTAGTTTTCTTTTATGTTAGAAATTTTATGTATCTAATTTAATTCAGTAAACCTAACTAAGTATTCCCCACTTTTACAAGGGATGCAGCTTTTCTAGCCTTCTCAATAGCCTCCCTAATTGTTGAGCCTGTTGCTAAGACAACACCCATTCTTCTCCCTCTGTATGAGTTTGGTTTACCAAATAATCTAACTTGAACCCCAGGTAT
>NZ_JAGDXD010000060.1 GCF_023256255.1 Caldivirga sp.
TTCTCCCCACCCTCTGTATAAACGTATCTACATTGTGTGGTATGTCCATGATCAGTACCCTAACGTTTCTGGGATTTATGCCAACCCCAATCGCGTCAGTCCCCACTATGACCTTCGCATCATTGATAATCTCGGCATTCACGTCCCTGTCATACTCATCCAGCTTGCCGTGAAGTAGTGCAACACCACCTAACTCTTTACTGATCAATTCATATACATCCACCGCCCTCTTGACCGTGTTTGTTATAATGAGGACCTTATCGCCATATTCCTTAACCACATCGATGATTTCCTTATAATTACTTAACTGCTTGAATTGGAAACACTGCTCTGTTGATTTGGACTCCCAGTCCTTGTCTCGGATAGTCGTGAAGATGCCATCCTTAGACCTCTCATTCCCAAGCCTGAAGACCCTAACCCCATCCCTTACTGAGGAGTAAGCCCCTAATTTACTACTGCCACACTCACCCAATGCTAAGCACCTAACCCTATTATCACCAAGTGTTGCTGTTGCGATGACCGTAGGGGTTGCCGAAAGTACTAATTCGTGGAGCCCAAGCAATAATGATGCCAACGTTATGCTAGAATCCTCAACCATCAGGTGGACCTCATCAAGGAATACATATGACGTGAATATATAGCTCCTGTAAGTCATGTAGCGCCACTTAACCGGTTTATTAAGGGATTCGACAGGCATGCGCATTAGGTTAAACATGAACGAATCCATCGTTGTGATATTCACGTCACTACTGAGCTTAGGATTCTTCTCAAGCCGCATAAGTCCGATGCTAGGTACTTGAACCTCTAGGTTTATGTCCATCGACTGATAACTTATTGAGTAACCCTGCAGCTTACTTAGGAAGTCCCTTGCCTGTTGCCTAACCAAGGCCCTGGTAGGTGCCACGTAAATGAATCCACGAGCTAACCCTTCTTCGCGGAATTTAAGAAACGGGACATACGAGTTGTAAGTCTTACCGTAACCCGTGGGGGCCTCGATGAGTACTGCCCTGACCCTAGGATAATTATTGATTAAGTAATCAAGAGCCTCATTAATCAGCTCCCTCATACATCAGCACCTAATCTTACCAACGCCATTGGCCAATAACCGCAACGCCCCTGAAATATTTTCATTATTGTTGGCCAAGTTATTGAGGACGTCGTGCCATTCGTTAATAAATAGCGTTGTTGCATGCCCTAATTCTGTTATTTCGTTACAATCATTGTTACTGCTGAACCTGATGATATCCTCGGTGATCGTATTCAAGACGTCAATTAAGTCCTTCCCTAACTCACGCCCATTCCTCTTAACCCCGGCTATCCTTTTCCAATTCTTTAGTAATTTACCCATACCGAGAATGACATTCGCAGTTTTAGTCTTCGAGAGTGAGACTAGGTAGTCATTTAATGAGACAGTGTCAAGCCTTACAATAAAGTTTTGGCTCTTCCCTGCTCTAGACAGTGTGAGGAGCTCTACGTAGTAGTTACTACGAATAACATCCTCCCTAATACTTTTGCTAGGCAGGTATTGCCTAATTTTTGCTGCTGTGTAAATAAATGCATAATCAATGATCAAACCCCTCTTTTCTCTGACCCGATTTAGGACTGCTCTAAATAGTTCGCGGATATCGTTAAATCGCTTCAACGTATCCACGGCACTCCCGCCACTTAATCTAATCCATAAGTCACGTGATAAGCCAAGATATATGTAATGCTCATTTCTATTTTTTCTATTTTTATCCCAAACATTATTAACATACGTCAGAACGGCACCAAGAAAGCCCAGCGCTATATCCCTCAGCGGTGGTGCAAATAATCTTAATTTCGAGTCACTAACATCCTCAGTGCTTAAGAATCCCCTCACGTTTGCCGGTAACTCCGCAACAAATACCTTAGGCAGTGTATTAAGTTTGGGTACATTCGCATTCCATAGCCTGTCATTTCCGAGGATTGAAGAAACTATTTCTAATACAATATCGCCACTTATTGCGCTTGCTCTTTCAATTTTAAATGTAATACCCACCTCATCTTCAATGAATTTTATTATATTACCGAGTGGACCACTTCTGAGGTCTTTTCCCTGTAAGTCATTCCACATTAAAGGTAGTTTAACATTATTTATGTCCTTCCTTTGCCTCAATGCGTTTACAAAATCCATCAAATAGTTCATGTCAGTAGATATGGCTGTCGCGTTTTTCTTAAACCACCCCAGCGTCGTGTATTCCCAGGTGGTCATTAAGACCACCTTAGTAGGGCGTACTTATTGCCGTACTTAACTACCTTATAACTCGGGCTGGGGTCTGATACCTCGATTCCTTCCTCGGCAAATACGTATTCGCCTATCTTCGGCCTCCCACCGCAGTACGTACTATCGTCGCGTAGGTCAGGGAACATTAAAACGTCGTAGTTATGGCTGCTTATTCTCGCTGCACTCTTTGGGAGGTAGCTGTGAATTATTAATCGTTCAGGACTCTCCACATTAACTTCACTAACCTCTAAGACGCTTACCAGCCCCTCCTTCTTCCCAAGTCTGACTATACCCCACGCACTTTTCTTTAACTCGTTAAACCACTCATCATTTACCGCATATATGGCAATGAGTTCATTAATGTATGATAAACCCATGTAACCCACCGTATATGGCTCCTCTTTAATTTCTCTTCTCCAATTAAATAACCTTAATAATGTATTAGTGATTGCAATCTTTCCAATAGGGATCGTGGTTGCATCAAGAACTATGTTGTCCCTAATCCATCCATAAACCGGAGAACATGATTTACCGCTAACTTCCTTGATCTCCTCATACTCGCCGGTTCTAAATGCATGTGCGAAGTATAATGCACCGATTAATGTTGATGGTGGTGGAAGTGGGTACGAACCGCCTGCCGTGCTCATGACTGGGTACTGGAAAGGCATACTCATTAGGGGTGGCTTCGAGAGGCTGGTTGATGAGGCTGAGAGGAATCTAACAGATGCCTTAAGCGTCGTATCAGATGTAATAGAGAACCCATTCATAGTGCCAGGTGGTGGTGCACCGGAGGTTGAGGCAGCTAAGGCAGTTAGGCAATTAGCGGCTAAGGTAAGTGGAAGGGAGCAGTACGCGATTGAAGCATTCGCCAATGCGTTAGAGGCAGTACCTAAGACGCTTGCGGAGAATGCGGGCCTTGATGCAGTAGATATCTTGACTGAACTTAGGCACATGCATGAGAGTAGGGAGGATGGGTGGAAGTACGGTATTGATGCATTCAGTGGTAAGGTAGCGGACATGGTTGCAATGAATATTATTGAACCTTTAGTTGTTAAGACCCAGGCCTATAAGGCTGCTGTGGAGGCTACATCAATGATACTTAGGATTGATGAGATAATTGCCGCAAGTAAGATTGAAAGCGGTGGCGAGAAGGGTAAGAAGGAGGGGGAGGAGGGAGCTGGCTCAACAGGGGGAGCAGGGGGCCTTGATTAATTAAAATCAACTCAGGCCTTTAATAGTTTTAAACCAACGTAGATTTTATCACCTAGACTCGGCCTACTACTGATATTACCCTCCATATGGAGTATGAAGCCGCCTATTGATATTCTCATGATGTTTTCACCTAAGTAATACACCATACCCCACATGTATATGTCCCAATTCCCCTTATAATTCTCATCCTTACTACTGGAAAGTGAAACCAGCACTGAGTCACCCTGCTTGAACTTATTAATGACGGCGGGCAACTCAATGGTGGCTAACACACCCTCACCCTCAAGCTTAAGCTTAACCACGTTATTAGGCTCATACTCAATGCCCGTAACCTTATATGTACCCTTGTACTCGTACATAGGTGGGTTTATACTATTAGAGTTTAAAAAGGCCACTGCATAAGTCCACTGGTATGGCCTTTGGTGAAGGAGCACGACGATTCAACGCGGAGGTAATGGGCATGTTAGGTAGAAGGGTTTTAGTCAACCTTATAGGTGGTTCATTCTATAGGGGTCAATTAGTCGGTATAGATCAGGGATTAAACATAATCCTAGTGGACGTTACTAATGATAAGAATGAGAGGTTCCCGAAGGTTCTAGTTAAATCAGAGGCAATCAGGGATATTGCCCTAGTGGAGGAGTACATTGACTTAAGGGAACTAGCTAAGATACTTGAGAAGTACTTCCCAGGAATGGTGAAGTATATTGAGGAAACCAATACTATTATAGTAAGTGAAAACGTAACAGTTACCGAGGAGGGGGTTAAGGGAACTGGGTTAGTTGCCAGAAGGGTTAAGGAGATTTATGATGAATACGTGCAAACGAGGAAGAGGTAATGTTCGAGATAGTGGAGAAGGATGAGGTAGCTAGGATTGGGAAGCTATACACTAGGCATGGTGTAATAGAGACCCCTGCATTATTCCCAGTAATAAACCCCAGTAAGCAGTATGTTGAATTAAGTAGGATTAGGGAACTCGGCTTCAACCAAGTTATAACCAACGCCTACATTATAAGGGGAACTTACGGTGACACCGCCAGGGAGGTTGGGCTTCATGAACTCCTAGGCTGGGATGGCCCATTAATGACTGATTCAGGGGCGTATCAAATACTTCAATACGGCCACATTGAGGTAAGTCCAGATGATGCCTTAAGGTACCAGGTTGAGGTGGGTAGTGACATAGGGGTTATATTAGATATTCCAACCAGCTACCCGAGGCCAAGGGAGCTTGTTGAGGTTGAGGTTAATGAAACAATTAGGAGGGCTAGGAGGGCTATACTTCAACTTAAGGAGCTGGATCCTGAACATAGGATGCTTATAGTTGGACCAACCCAGGGGGGCGTTTACAGGGATTTACTAGCCTACTCAGCTAAAGCTGTTTCAAGGCTACCCTTCGACATATACGCAATAGGTAGCCCCACTACCCTACTTCAGTCGTACAATTTCACGAGCATAGTTAAAATGATACTCACTGTTAAGGCAATAATACCACCTGGTAAGCCAGTGCACTTGTTCGGTGTCGGACACCCATTAATACTACCCCTGGCGGTTGCATTGGGTATTGACTTATTTGACTCAGCCTCATACATGCTTTACGCCAGTGATGACAGGGTTATTTTAAATAATAGGACGGTTAGGTTGAGTGAGTTAAGTAAGGACTATGTACTTGATGGCTGCGGTAAGAGTGCTGGGGAATTAATGGAAATGAGTAAGGAGGAGAGGATTAGGCTCATTGCGCAACATAACCTATGGGTGTTGTCGAGGGAAATGATGGAGATTAAGCAGAGGATTAAGGAGCATGATATTTGGGGTTACGTAGCCCAGAAGGCTAGGCAGCATCCATCAGTATATAGGGCCTACTTAACCTTAAGGGGAAGTTCAATATTCCGTGGTTTAATTGTTAAATTAGCTAGTGGGCTTAAGGTTAACGCAACTCAGTTAAGTATCCTGGATGACGGTGACTTAGCCAGGCCTGAAGTTCAATGGGCTAAGCGTAGGTTAAGTAAGTTAATTAAAGGCATGGGTGATTTAGCCAATGTTCTTGTAATAATTGGCGATTACGAGGAACCCTTCATAAGGACTCAAGTGGCTAGTGAGGTCACTAGAATGGGTGTAAGGGTGTTCACTTATAACGAGGTTTACGGCTTAATACCAATTGAACTAAGTGATGTATACCCATTCTCACAAACCGCAAGAGTTAACGTTAAACCAAGGCCTACTAAGCACACGTTGAGGGATTCAATAATACTAGTGGAGGATAAGTATAGGGATTTGGTCAGGTTCATTAAGTGCAGTGGTGAGTGCCTTATTATTTACGTAGACTCCCTTAAGAACATTAAGGCCTATGAAAGGTACATAAAAGTAGCCTTAATGAGAAATGGTGATGAAACTCCCAGGACCTGAGTCAGCCCCATGAATCCAATTCTCAATATTAAATGCGGCAACTCCACTATAGGTTATTACCACTATATGACTTAGCTAACTCCAAGTAAGCCTTATAATTCTCAATTATCCTACGCACGTCATCATCAGTAACGCTTCGAATAACCCTTGCCGGTACACCAACAGCTACACTTCTAGGTGGTATCCTAGTACCTTCCGTTACCACTGCGCCTGCACCTATTATTGAGTAGTCACCTATCTCAGAGTTATTAAGCAGTATCGCCCCCATACCCACTAGCACGTAGTTGCCCACCCTGGCACCGTGCACAATGGCTCTGTGACCTATGGTTACACCCTCACCCACCACTGCCTCAATGCCCTTATCAGTGTGCACCACCGCATGATCCTGTATGTTACTGAACCTGCCTATGGTTATGTGATCCTCATCACCCCTAACCACAGCATAGGGCCATAGGCTCACTTCATCACCAACATCAACATCCCCTATTACGTAGGCTGTACTAGCTATGAAGACCCCCTTACCAAGCCTTGGGGTCTTTCCACTGAAGCTCACTATCGGCATGGGGAATGCCTTCAGTGAACCTTAATTAAGGTTACCCTAAAGCTCATTATACGTAGAATTGTTTATAAAAAGGGCATACTTTAATTAATCCTATGGTCAGTGAGTCGCATTTAATGAAACCAGCACTGATTACCGCTGGTGTAGTTATACTGGTTATAGCGGTGGTTATTTTAGCCATGGTTTTGCCCATGGTTAACATAATGGGTTACTACCACTGTATGGGGATGATGTGTGGTTCAATGACGTACTACCCGCTCATACCCCCATTAATCCTATTAATAGTGGGTGTGCTGCTTATTACCATACCATTAACCGTACTTAAGCAGCGTAATGTATCTAGGCAGGTTAATGAAGTATCTGCTGGAAGTAGCGTTAATGACTTACTTAAGCTATTGCCAAGGCAAGAGAGGGTGGTTTTAGAATACATTGTTAAGTCTGGGGGTGAGGTTTACCAGTATCAGATTGCTAGGGACTTGGGGTTAAGTAAGGTTAGGGCCTGGAGAATAATACGTAGGCTTGAGGAGAAGGGCCTAGTGGAGGTTGTTAAGGTTAAGGGTAGGAACATTGTTAAGTTAAGAAAGTGAATTTTAAGAATGCTTCAGGGCTAATGATGCATACTGCATCCTCCACTACTAGTGCCACTTATCCTCCTCAGTATCCAAACCACTATCAGTACTATTAGGACTATGAAGAGTACGGTAAACAGCATCCATAGCAGCCACATTAATGGTGGGAATGCGTTAAACCACCCTCCCCAACCCCATGGCCCCCACCATCCCCACCCCATGCCACACCAGGGGCAGAATAACGCTGAACCCATAATGAAGAGTAAAAGCGTAATCATCGCAATCACCTAACCACTAATTCACCGTACATTCCGTTACTTGCATGACCTGGATATGTGCAAATGTACCAGTAAATGCCTGGTTCATTAATTGCGATTGTGTACTCATACCCATATGCGTAACCTGAGTGGTAGTTAGCTGGTGGTAGCCACCTCATGTTAAGCATCATCTGAGGCCCCATGCCGTCGCTCATGGCTACGTAAGGCATAACATTATACGGATATGGGGGAGGAGCCACTGTTACCACGAAATTATGATACATGTCATCATCTAGGTTAATGAATAATATGTGCATTACTGAGCCGGAGGGCACTACTATTGTTGGGTTTATTAGACCATATATGATGAACACATCACCGTGAGCATATGATGGTGGCGTCGCGTTAAACATTTTAGCAGCATCATCACCCATCATGGCCACCACCACTAGGTTTATGCTGCTGCCTGAGAACACTATAGTATTATTACTAGGGTAAACGTGGGCATATGGTGGTATTGCGCTAACCATGTTTAACGCCTGCTTAATGGAGTAGATGCCGTATGAGTAACCGTAGTAGCCTTGATTATTGATTAAGCCACTTCCACCATAGACCCAATTCATCATGCCTAGGTAACCGTGGGTTAAACTACCGCTGTAGTAGTATACCGGATTCAGTATTACTATGCTTAACCCAACTATACCTAGGGCTATTGCTACTCCGATTATTAACCAAGCCCATTTGCTCACACTTAACCACCAATTAGGCATACTGGTTTCAGGAATATACACCTTCAGTGAAACCCATTGGGACCCATTAGTGTTGGTGGGTTTCAGTAGCCTGATTAGCACCCGTAAAGGGGTGTAACCCTCAAGACCCCAGGGAACCCCCGCCCTTTAAAAGGCGGAGAGGGGGTCGGACCTATGTTTTCCTCTTCAACACCTTATAGGATTTAAACCGGTTACTAGCTTACTTAGTAGTGATGATTCTAGAGCCCACTGATTAATGAGGATAAATGCCGCTACTGATTCACGTCAATACCTCGCTCAGTTTACCCATTTTAGCGGCGTTCACTATTTCATGAGCTATCCTCTCCCCCATGTCCATTGGTTCATTAAAGTATAGGACTGAATATGGGCTACCTACACCCATGTAGACGTTTGTACCGGCAACTATCCTCCCGGAGAATTCAAAAACCACTATTGATAAGTCATCCTTAATTATCGACTCTAAGCTATACGGCCCTATCATACCTGGCGGTACTAGTTCTGAAACTGCCCTTGAGAAGTCTTCACCATACTTCTGCACTATAGGTAGCAGTGATTCCCTTAGAACCACCGGAATATTCCCAACAACTACGAAGGTTGGTTCAGTTAGGTTAAATGTCCTACCATCAACATTACTCTCATACCTTAAGTCCATTCCAAACAACTCCACGCGGTCATACACCTTCGAGCCAAAGTAGTGGTAGTAGGCAGGTACTCCAATCACGTACTCCTGTATTATGTAATCATCCCCCACGTTGACGCTACTTAGCTTACTGGCAAGGTCGGCAGCATCCTTAGCTATGAAGTAGCCCCTACCACCCTTCGCGCCTGATAATTTAACTATAACAGGCCTATCAACTAGAGCTGGTTCATTAAAGGACTTGGGTATAGGTATACCGGCGTATTCCAGTAGCCTCATCTTCTTCCTCTGGTCAGCCTCCCACTCAATAAGGTACCTATTGCCAAACGTTGGAATAGGCATGCTTAAAGCCCTCCTCCACCCAACATACTCCACGTAGCTACCATGCGGTATGAGTATTGAATTATCCTTAACCAGATCATTGGCTAATTGCTCCAGGTCACTTAAATCCACCTCAATAACCCTATCTATGAAGCTGAAACGCCTATAGAACCAGCCTAACCCAGGCTTAGCCACTGCCACGGTGCCCAACCCATGCCTCTTAACCCCCCTTAATATTTGAAGTGATGAATGGCTGGCTATAGTAACTATGTTTAATTTACCTAAATCGTAGTTCTTTAAAACAGCCTCAATATTCATGTGGTCACCTTATCAAGCATGTTACTAGCCGCCGCCTCCTTAACCTCTATGGCGATTCTCCTGCCTGTTGATATGGGTTTACCAAAGTATAGTTTACTGTACTGCCCACCAATACCCAGGTACGCATTAGTGCCACCACCTATCCTAGGTGCGACATCGTAAACCACTAGGTCCAGTTCAGGGGTAACCATGAATTGAAGCGTGAATGGCCCTATAACCCCAGGAGGCACCATTTCCTCAGTTGCCTTAACAAACCTGTAGCCAATCTCAAAAACCTTCTCAAGTAGGCTCTCCCTTATGGTGGCTGGTTCATGGCCAACCTCAATATACCTAACATCAACGTTAAGCCCAAGTTGATCTTGAGCCGGTATCCTGTAGATACCGTCCAGGTTTGATTGAATTCTCCTATCGAAACTATGCAACTCAAGCCTCCCCCTTACCTTAGAGTAGAAGTAGTTGGCATTGAAATGAGCACCAATCACTAATTCCTCTATTGACGCGTTCTCCAAGTCACTTAACCTCACAATGCCTCTATCCGCCAATTCCTTAACCTTCCTTAACGCATCATCCCTATCCCTAGCTATGAAGAACCCTCTCTCAACCCTCCTGGCAGCCTCAGGGAGTTTAATCATAACGGGCCTATCAACCTCATCAATACTACTGAATGTCCTTGGTCTTCTAATTCCAGCGTGATCAAGTAGTTTATAGTAATTATACGGTCCAGTCCTCTCCTCCCACCTTAGTAGTCTCCTATTACCGAAAACCGGCACTGGGAATTTATCCTCAATATTATCGTAACCCACATACACCGCAAAGGACCTGTTGGGTATAAAAACGGCTTCACTACTTTTCAATTCATTGATAATACGATCACTAATCAATTCCTTAAAATCATCAACAATAATTAACTTATCTACTACTGGGAATTCACGGTAAGGTAAGTCCCTACCCTTCTTAGCCACCGCTATTGTGCTGAAGCCCTCATCCTTAGCACCATCTAATACATCTAGTGCTGAGTGGCTTGCAAGTACGGCTATGGTTACCATGTAATCATATTGATCAATTTACCCTTTTAAACATTTCGCGAAGATCAGTAACGTTTAATTAATTAATTAAATAAAGTATAGGGAATGGTGTGAATCAACCATGGGTAATCATTAAATTAATCTTAACTCCCTTAAATGAGTAATGAAGCCAAGAGAGAAGCCTTGAAACCCAAGGGGAAAATTACCCAAGTATACTTAGTATTGTTTCTCTTTCCCTGGCGCAAGTCTCCTCAGCCTTATTAAGTAGTTGACTGCATGATTCTGCAATATTTCTTGCAATAACACTTGCATAGCCCGTATAATTACTTGGACTCAAGTTCATTAGTAGCTTATCGTCCACGCCAAGTTCCTTAATTGCATTAAGGTAATCACCCATGCTCATTCTTGGTGCCCTGAAGAGCCTTAGTGACTTCTCATAGGCATCAGCTTGACCAAGAACCCTTAATCTAACCTGTACCGCCTCACTTAAGACTTCCCAATGATTATTGAGGTCATTAATTAAGGCCCCCTCATCAACCTCAATACCCTCCATGAACTTCTTAAGTCTCTTAGAGCCAAGTATCACATAGCCTACGGCTAACCCAAGGTTCCTCTTAATCGTTGAGTCACTTAAATCCCTCTGTAGCCTGCTTGATTGCAGGATCTTGGAAACCTCCATGAGTATTGAGGAGCCTAACTTTAAGTTACCCTCAGCGTTCTCAAGATCCACTGGGTTAACCTTATGAGGCATTGTTGACGATCCAATAACCCTGCCTCTAAACCTAACATAACCAAGCATTGAGTACATCCACATATCTTGAGCCAGGTTAATTAATGAGTATGAAGTTAAACCTATTACCGCAAGAATGTGCGTTAAGTTGTCTGGAGGGAGGATTTGTGTTGATACAGGCACTGGCTCAAAGCCTAGTGATGATACGAAGTTCATTAATTCCCTCGGCCAATCTAACTGAGCAATCATGGTGAAGCCAGCCATTGAGCCGCTTGCCCCAGCCACCTTACCATTAATCTTAAGATTAATTAAACTGTTCACCCATGAACATAACCTGTAGGTATGGTAGGCTATTTCCTTACCGAAAGTTGTTGGTGTTGCTGGTTGCCCATGGGTCCTAGCAAGCATGGGGGTGTCTGCGTACTTACTGCTTAAGGCAATGAGTACCCTGCCTAAATCCACTAGGCTTGGTATCAAGTATTCGTAAAGTACTCTCCTAAGCATTATTCCCATTGCTAAATTATTCACATCCTCTGAGGTTAACCCCAGGTGAAGCAAATGCGCATAGTGCTCAAGGCCAATGGCCCTTAGCCTACCTCTTAACACGTACTCAAGAGCCTTAACATCATGCCCTAACTCATCCTCAAGCTTCCTAACTTCACTAATATCATCACTACTTAACCTAATCCCCCTTAACCTCTGCCTCTCCTCATCACTAATGGGTCTTACTAAGCCTATACTTGATAACTTATCTATTAGGAATTCCAGGTAAAGTAACTCAACCCTGGCGCGGTACATTATGAAGGCCTCCTCTGAGGCTATCTCATGGTAACCCCTTAGTTCATTTCTATATCTAGCATCAAGGGGGCTTAATACATCCACTTCAGTTAATCTGGTTAGGGTTAATAAACCCTACCCATCGTTTAATTAATTAATACAATAATATGTTAACTACTGAACGAAAAGTTTAAAAACATGCTGAATTAATTAATTAAAAAGTGCCTCTTACAGTAGTTGTGGGTGGTTTCTTCGGTGACGAGGGTAAGGGCAAAGTAATCTCATACCTCAGTCTCGTTGATAAACCCGACATATGCGTTAGGACTGGTGCAATAAACGCAGGCCACACTGTGAATCTAAATGGCCATACGTGGAAGGTTAGGATAATACCCTCCTGCTTCCCGAATAAGGGGACTAGGTTAATGATAGCTCCAGGGGCATTATTCAGCATTAACGTCCTCATGAGGGAGATGGAGGAGACAAACACCAGAGGGAGGGTTTGGGTTGACTACTCCTCAGGTATAATTGAGGATAAGCATGTTGAAGCGGAGAGGAGGGATGAGTACCTCATGAAGACTATTGGCTCAACAGGCCAGGGGGTTGGGGCAGCTATGGTGGATAGGGTGCTTAGGAGACTGAGGTTGGCTAGGGATTTTGAGGAGTTAAAGGGCGTGCTCACTGATGTGCCAAGGGAGGTTAATGAATCATTAGGCAACGGTAATAATGTCATTATTGAGGGTACTCAGGGGACATTCCTAAGCCTATACCATGGTACATACCCATACGTCACAAGTAGGGACACTACAGCCTCAGGGGTGTTAAGCGAGGTTGGTGTTAGTCCGAGGAGCGTGAACGACATTATACTAATCTTTAAGGCATTCGTAAGTAGGGTTGGGGCAGGGGAATTACCTGGTGAGTTAAAGCCTGAGGAGGCTGAGGCTAGGGGATGGGTTGAGAGGGGTACTGTGACTGGTAGGTTAAGGAGGGTTGCGCCATTTAACATGGATTTAGCTAAAAGAGCAGTCATGCTGAATAAGCCGACTCAATTAGCCATAACGAAACTTGACGCTTTATTCCCTGAGGCAAGGGGAAAGAGGAAGTGGGAGGAATTACCCATTGAGGCTAGGAGGTGGATAAACAACATTAGTGAGGAGTTAGGTGTACCAGTTACATTAATTGGAACTGGGGAGGACGCGTTCGACATGGTTGATTTAAGGGGTGAATCCCCATGATTTATGACGTTGCAATAATTGGGGCTGGACCTGCCGGATTATTTGCAGCTTATGAACTTACCAGGAATACTGATGGATTAAGCATAGCTGTTGTGGATAAAGGGTATATGGCTAGGCAGAGGCATTGCCCATTAGCTAAGATTGGGAAGTGCGTATGCGTCCCATGCCACATAACGCACGGTATAGGGGGTGCGGGGTTATTCAGTAGCGGCATAATAAACCTAAGACCAGACATAGGCGGGGACTTACATGAACTTGTGGGAAGCTGGAGCGCCTCAATGAGCCTCATAAACTACATTGATGAGGTCTTCATTAAGTTTGGTGCACCACAGGATAGGGTTTTTGAACCAAGCGGCTCACTCTTTGAGGATTACCAAAGATCATTAGCTAAGGTTGGTGCTCAATTAGTGCCTATTAGGCAAAGGCACATTGGAACGGATGGGTCCATTAGGGTTATTGAGAACTTCACATCATACCTTAAGGAGGCTGGCGTTAACCTCATAGTGGGTACTGCCGTTGAGCATGTTACCCGTAGTAATGGCTTATTTAAGCTTAAGACTAGGAGAGGTGACTTAGAGGCTAAGACAGTGCTTATTGCACCAGGTAGGGCTGGTGCAGAGTGGTTTAGGGATGAGGCTAGGAGGATTGGTGTTGAGCTTAATCCAAACCCACTGGACGTGGGGGTTAGGGTTGAGGTGCCTAAGTACGTTATGGATCCTTTAACTGAACTATACATGGATCCTAAGGTAATAATGTACACTAAGTCACATGACGATAAGGTTAGGACGTTCTGCGTTAATCCAGGTGGATTCGTGGTAATGGAGAACTACGATGATAAGACCATTGGGGTTAACGGTGAAACCTACTTAGATAGGCAAAGCAGTAACACTAATTTCGCATTACTAACCTCCATAAGGTTAACGGACCCAATGGAGGATACTATTGAGTATGGTAAATCAATAGCCAAGTTAGCCACCAAGTTAGGCGGAGGGAAGCCTATAATTCAGAGACTGGGTGACTTGGAGGATGGGAGAAGGTCCACGTGGGATAGGATTAGGAGAAGTATAGTGGAGCCCACCCTTAAATTCGTAACACCAGGGGATATAGGGATGGCGTTACCCCACAGGATCATTGATAACCTCCTAGAATTCCTACATAAGGTTGATAATGTTGTTCCAGGCCTAGCATCAAAGTACACGCTACTTTATGCCCCCGAAATAAAGTACTACAGTATGAGGGCAGTTGTAAATAAGCTTATGGAGACTACGGTAGATGGCTTATTTGCAGCAGGTGATGGGGCAGGCTTATCAAGGGGTATTAACGTTGCAGCAGCCACAGGCGTAGTTGCGGCATGGGGTATATTAACTAAACTCGGTAAGGATGTTAAGAATGAGTTATTTAATAAACTGAAGTAACACAGAAGCATAAGTGCCCTAATTTATTAACAATAGTATCATCATTTAACTTAACGCATCATCACTCATGTTGTTGATTACGCGCTACGATTATCATTTAATCAAATAATATAACATTATTTTAAAATAAAGGAAAACTATTTAAACCAATTTACTTAACGGTTTATATGGAGAACGATAGGGGTTTGTTTGTTAGGGGTTCTACTGGTTTGGTTAGGGAGGCTGGTTTT
>NZ_JAGDXD010000061.1:0-16465 GCF_023256255.1 Caldivirga sp.
GGTATCAACAGCATTAATAGCAGGAATAATAGTAATAGTCATAGTAATAGCAGCAGTAGCCGCAGTAATAGTGTTAAGAAGAAGATAAGAAGCATAACAATAATTAAGGCGATTTAAAACACTTACTTCATTATTTCCATCTTTATCATGAATTAAATGAGAGTAGGCCTTTCGGTGCATTTGGTTAAGTGTACTATTATGCAGGGTTTAGGGGAATTTATTCTTAAGTGATAAGGGTTAGTTCAAAGGCTTATTGTATTGATTAATGCATAAACATTAATAAACGGTTTTAGTTGGTGTGTTTAATGCAGCCTTACATTGAGTTGGTTAGGAGGTATGTTTACAGGAGGATTCTCATTGAGTTTGGCGATGATGAGTTAGGTAAGTTGGCTGTTGCAATCTTAAACACGCTCTTGAGTAGGGGGGAGGCTATGACTGATGATAAGTTGACTTCAATAGTTGGTTATAATGCTATTGATGTTAGGAGGATTCTCCAAGCCTTATACAATATGAGACTTGCCTCAGTGGTTGAGGAGTTTAATGAGGCGGCTGGTAGGATTGAGCAGTCATGGTCCATTAAGGATGAGGATATTAGGAGATTCCTAGTGAACCTAATAGGTGGTGTGTTGGATAAGGTTAGTGTACTAATGCAGCAGTTAACCAATACATCAGTTTACATTTGCCCTAAGTGTTTTAAGAGGTATAGTGAGGATGATGCGTTAATGTATGATTACAAGTGTCCATTAGACAAGACTCCGTTAGAGTACATAAACCCAGCGGATTACTTAACCGTATTGGGGGCTGTTGAGTCTAGGCTTAAGAAGATGCTGGAGTCTGTTAGTAGGGGGAGTGTTTAAGGTATTACTGTTTAATGGGAGAGTTAGGTTTTAAAGGGGTCCAGTAGTTGGGTCGAGGGCGTTCGTGGGGGAAACAGTAAACTCCCAGTCAACGGTGGTTTACAATAGAGAGAGGGGTCAATTAGAGTTAAAGGTCTCGTACCCTGAGGAGAAGTACCTCTGGAATAAGGATCTTCACCCAACCCCAATAAATAGGAGGACTTGGGATTGGTACACTTATGCAGCAATATGGTTTAGTATGGCCTTCATAGTGCCCAGTTGGTCATTGGCAAGCGTCGGCTTATCCTTTGGCCTAGGGGCTATTGAGTCAATAATAGTTGTCTTCCTAGGCAACTTAATAGTCCTAGTGCCCATGATAATTCAATCCCACGGTGGCGCAAGGTACGGCATACCTGAACCAGTGTTGACTAGAACCAGGTGGGGTGTGTATGGTGCTATTTTCCCCAGTTGGATTAGGGCTATTATCGGGGCTGGTTGGTGGGGTATTGAAACCTACATAATGACTGAGGCAGCAGTGGGTATTTACGCAATATTAAGTGGTAAGTTACCAGTGATAGAGTCACTTATGGCTAAGGGCGTTGCCTCACCCTTCACCATTAGCCTAGCCTTCCCTCAAGTCTTCTGGGCAACATTCATTGCAATAATAGTACTTCAACTAATCCTGCTGTACCACTCCCCAGTACCTAATGCTCAACCAGCCTTAAAGTGGTTCGCAAGGCTCTCAGCACCATTAATACTAGCCGGTTTCCTAGCATTATGGCTGCACTTCATGGCAATCTCAGGGTGGAGTTACGGTAACGTATTCTCAATACACAGTAGCCTAAGAGGATCAGCCTACTGGATGGCTTGGTTAGCCTTCCTAAACGCCAACATAGCCTACTGGGCGACAATGGCTCTATCAATGCCTGACTACACCAGGTTCGCTAAGAGTCAAGTAGCCCAGGTTGTTGGCCAAATCCCAATGCCATTCATGATGCTTACCGTAGCCATACTGGGCACCATGACTACGGGTGCAGTCATGAGACTCACCGGTAGACCCATATGGGACCCCATATTATTGTCAACAATGTACATGGGGCCTGTGGCTGGAGTTATTGTGAACCTACTATTCCTATTAGCCACCTTCGCTGTTAACGTATTCGCCAACACCGTTGGCCCAGCCTATGACTTCGCTAACACCCTACCAAGGTACATATCCTGGTTCAGGGGTGTATTGATAGTTGTTGCTGTAGCTGTGCTACTTGGGGCCTGGACATTCTATGGCTCAGCCTACGGTTACTTATACAACTGGCTACTGACGTATGGTGGTTTACTGGGTTCTGTGGAGGGTGTGATAATATTTGACTATGCCTTAATAAGGAGGTTTAAGTTTGAGCTGCAGGACGTATTCCTAAGTCGTGGCAAGTTCAGGTATTGGATGGGCATTAACCCAGCAGCCTTCATAACATTCGCCATAGTTACCTTCATAATATACGCCCCAATACCATACCACAGTCTACTCTTCAGTAACGCATGGGTGCTTGCCTTCATACTATCAGGCCTAATATACACTCCACTAATGGTATACTGGGTAATACCAAAGTATCAACCCCACTTAAAGGGATCCATTTGGAGGGGTGGCTACGTATCTGGTGAGGTTAGGGAATTGTTTAGACGCTAGGTTACGTTAAAGAGTCAATTTTCAGTTTAAAATAATTGGCCTTTCTAAATAATGCTTAATAACTTCGCACTGAATAAACACTGGAATGAGCGTTAGCCTTGGTGATGACTTCGTGGACTTCGCCTCTGAGGTAATGTACATTATTGAGGATAGGATGGTATCCATGGATAAGGCCTTCCACTACGCTAGGCTTAGGCATAGGCTGAAGGCGCCACCTAGAGTGTACTATAATGCTGTTAGTGATGTTGTTAGGAATTACGCCTACTTATCATTCATTGCTAAGCAATTGCTGGGTTCAAACTCAAGGAAGGCCATTGCTAAGGCTTGGCTACTCCTAAAATCCAACAGTCACTACTCCAGGAGACTTATGAAGAGGATTAGGGTTAGGGTTGAGGACGCTGAGGCTAGGCTAATGGAGGTTAAGGATAAGGACCCCTTAGCCTACCTCTCCATTAGGTACTCATTCCCAAGGTTCATTATTGAGGAGTTGAGTAGGGGAATGGGGCTTAGTGAACTGGAGGATTACTTGAGTTCCCTTAACAGGAGGGTTACTTGGCTCAGGGTTAATACGCTTAAGGTTGATTTAGACAAGGCAATTAGACTCCTTGAGAACGAGGGGGTTAACTTCACTCAAAGTAAGCATTACCCATTCATGCTTCTAGCCAGTGATAATGAAAAACCACTAGGTCACCTACGCCTCTTCAAGCAGGGTTTAATTATACCCCAGGACTTAGCCTCAGTACTAGTGGTGCTTAACCTTAGTCCTGAACCAGGTGACGTCATCCTGGACGCATGCGCCGCCCCGGGGATGAAGACTAGCCTA
Source organism: Caldivirga sp. (assembly GCF_023256255.1). Taxonomy (NCBI): domain Archaea; kingdom Thermoproteati; phylum Thermoproteota; class Thermoprotei; order Thermoproteales; family Thermoproteaceae; genus Caldivirga; species Caldivirga sp. The sequence continues at coordinate 3,341 of NZ_JAGDXD010000061.1, forward strand.
ATAATGCAGTTGACAGAAAATAAGGCAAGCGTCGTGGCTGTGGACTTATCAGTAGGTAGGTTAAGCAAGATGAGGATGCTAATGAGGAGGATGGGGGTTGATGAATCAAGGATACACTTAATTCGCTCAGATTCAAGTAGGTTGAAGCTAGCTAAGGGTATAAATAAGGTCCTCATTGATGCACCATGCACATCAAGTGGAGCAGCCTCAAAGGATCCTGGAATCAAGTTAATACTGGAACATAAGCCTAGCCTAGTTAAGCATCAGTCAATGACCCAGGAATCAATACTACTTAACCTAATTAAACAATTTAAGGATTCGCAGGTAACCTACGCCACATGCTCAATACTACCTGAGGAGGGTGAGGAGGTTGTTAGTAGGGTCAGTGAATTAACTGACGCTAAGTTAAGTAGGCCTAACGTGGGTGATTTAAGCAATGGCTACGTAAACTACAGGATAGCGCCCTTGGTGGGTAGGGTAATGCCCCACATACATAATGCAGAGGGTTTCTTCATAGCCAAGTTAAACGCATCCCCTTAACCCTAGGTGCTTTACGTTAAGCCACTTTACCATAGCTCCACCCCCAGGGGCCTCAATAATAACCTCATCACTTGAATACAGATCCACGGTGACAAAATGAACGACAAGCCTCGCCCCTTTAGGGTAGGGAGGAGGTCAGCTACGTAATGCAACATATGCTAAAGCCCTAAACACTAATTCCCAAGAAACCACTACTGAACGTAATGCTCTATAACACTATTCATGGCTTGAAACTTCACACATTAAGCGTATTTGTTAATTATGGCACCATTAAGCTAAAATTGTTTATTGCATTATAATTCTTAGCTGGTAAGAGGGCTGAGAATCCTTTTTCACATTGATAGAAATCTTTTATGTTTCCCACTAGGATCATAACCATGGGTGTATTCTAAAGTGTTTTTAAGCCGAGGTGCTTTGGTCTACTTAAATGACTCAAGTGCTTGACTGTGATGAGTATGTTAGGTGGATTAAGCAGGCTGACTATACTCTACTGGCTATGGATACTGATATGAATGCTGGTAATTACTCATGGGTATGTTTTAAGGCTCAGCAGGCAGCTGAGTTATCCGTAAAGGCGTTGCTTAAGGCTTTAGGTAAGCCGGCATTTGGTCATAATTTAGTAGCCCTATTTAACGACTTATCAGGCTACTGCAGTAATGTAAGTAGTAGGTTAAGGTTCTGCATTGGTTACTTAGATAAGATGTATGTTACTCCAAGGTATCCAGATGCCTTAACTGAGGGTATTCCCTATGAGAGGTATACCCGTGAGGAAGCTGAGGAGGCTTCAAATTGCGCAAGACTCGTAGTAGATTGGGTAAAGGGGTGTTCGCCATGCCATTAGATGAATTGATTAGGCGTAGGATAATGGAGAGGAAGGGGATTATTGAGGAATTGCGTAATTACGCCGAGAGACTTAAGTCTAGGTTCGGTAAATTAACCATGATACTGTACGGCTCGTACGCTAGGGGTGACTTCAACCTCTGGAGTGACGTTGATGTAGTAATAGTGTCCGAGTACTTTAGGAATCGGAACTTCATCACCAGATGCATTGAACTTAACGATGCCCCACCTAGGCTAGAACCAGTGTGTTGGACTCCTGATGAAGCTTTAAAGGCTTTAACTAAGCCATGGTGGCGTGAAGCCCTTAAGGACAGCATCATCATTACTGATGACTATGAATTAGGTAAAATCCTAAGGAGGTAAATATAGGCAATGGTATCCCAAGCCACTTAGCCTATGGTTGCCCTTGCCCATCACCATAAAATAGTGAAACCTTAAGTCTATTATAACTATGGTAAATCTACATGAGGAGCTTGGTTAATGTGTTAAAATCCTATCTTTAAACACCCTATAGTATATGTAACCTAGATCTACCTCATCTAATATCCTCATGTATATGTGTGCTGTTAACTTACGTGCAAGGTCTTGATCAGCTGCATAAATGGGAGGCCAAGTCAATGGGAGCCTCAACAGTGGCCGTGTCCTTCTTACACTCATGCATTAACCCAAGTATAGTTATTCCACCGAAATTGAGAGTCTGACTCCTTCCCCGCCTTGAAGGGTGGGAGTTCCCTGAGGTCTTGTGGGTTACATCCCTTTGATTGATGCTACTCGGTTACCCCGACGGTATTGTGGGGGTTGTTGGCCTCCACTCCCCATTTTGACTAGAGTTAACCAGTGGAGTCAAACCCCAGCATGGACAAGGCCTAAAAACCCAACCCCACCCTAAAGGGCGAGGTTTGTTGCCACCATTATCATCCTCTTTAACGCATAATTGCTCATTAACCATGGGTGCTTTGTAACTTATGTTACTCATTAATATATGTTTTTAAGCCTTCATAATCCTGTATTAAGCATGGAAGTGTTGTTAAGGATCGCTGAGGAGCATGGTATTGATGTTGAGGAGCTGATCATGAATACTATAAGAGATAGGATTAATGATCCAACTAGCACCATTCGGCTACGGGTAGAGTTGGCTGAAAATACCTAGCCGATGCTATGAAACCAGTTAAACAAGGGTGATGTTGTTCAGGCCAGTGAGAAGGCGTATAAGGCTGCTGAGGAGATTGTGAAGGCCTTAGCGGAAAAGCTTAACACTAAGGAGTATCAACAAGCCGTGAAGGAGGGAAGATGGTATACTTACCAGTTATCTTCCGTGGCCTCACTGTACGACTGGAGTAGGAGAGCTGGTCCTCAGCGTAACTACTGCATGTCTGGAGTTTTCATGAAGCGAAACTTGATGCTGAGGTGGTTAGGTCTTATATTAAGGATATTGAGGAAATGGTTGTTAAGGCTAAAGAATTCATCACATAATCAATCCATGAAGACCCAGGGTACGGCGCCTACTTCGCCGTAAGGTTAGGTATTTATAATTATTATTAACCTATTAATTAGCCAGTAATGCTTATATACCCTCAGTAGTCGTGGCCTTAATGAATAACCTCCAACATACTTAATGGCTGTTCCATCTAAGGGACGCCTAATGGAGCCGGTCATGGGGCTCCTGGAGTATATTGGCGTGAGGCCCCAGGCAATGGACGATAGGTCCCTTGTAATCCCAACAAGTTGGCGTTTACTGAGTCTAATAAGAATCAGACCAGAAGACATACCTAGTGTTGTGGAATCCGGCTCAGCGGTAATGGGGATAACAGGCTTAGATTACGTCACTGAGAGTGGGGCTTCAGTTAATGTTATTGAGAGGCTCGGCTTCGGTAGAGGTAAGATTGTTGTAGCTGTACCTTATGGTTCAGGGGTGAGCAGTATTGATGATGTTAAGGATGGGATGAGACTGGCTACGAAGTACGTCAACATAACTAACTCATACTTCAGTAAACTTGGTAAGAGGATTAGGATTGTTAAAATATCAGGTAGCGCTGAGGTAATGCCCCTACTCAACGTGGCTGATGGCATTGTTGACGTCATGTCAACTGGAACAACACTGAGACTTCATGGCCTTAAACCAATAGGGGTAATTATGGAGAGTGAGGCTGCCTTAATTACCCCAAGGGAATTGAGTGATGATGAGAAGGAATTCGTGGACAAGTTCCTAATACTCATGAGGGGTGCATTAGCTTCAAATGGTAGGAAGCTAGTGTTAATGAATGTTCCTGAAGAGGACCTTGCGGCAGTACTTAAGGTTCTCCCAGCAATGGAGGGACCCACTATTGCTGATGTGGCCTCAGGTAGGCCCATGAAGGAAGTTATATCGGTTGTCCCTGAGGAGTCAATACCTGACCTACTCCCCTTGTTGAAGAAGGCTGGGGCTAAGGATATCTTAGTGTTAAGCATCGAGAAGGTGATACCTTAATGGGGCTAATAATACCCTCAATTGACTTAAGCGGTGGTTTAGTGGTTAAGAGGGTTAGGGGAGTTAAGGGTAGTGAACTCGTTAAGTTAAACCTAACAGAAGCCCTAAGCCTAGTTAAGGATTATCCACTAGTTCACGTGGTTGACCTTGATGGGGCTGAATTAGGTAAACCAGTTAACGTGGATTCAATAGTGAAAATAGGAATGGCAATGAACGGGAAGTGTGAGGTTGGGGGAGGTGTTAGAGGTATTGAGGATGCTGAACTACTCTTAAGGTACTGCTCAAGGGTCATACTAGGCACGGTAGCTGTGGAAAACACCCCACTACTACTCAGTATGGTTAATAGGCTTGGGGAGGATAAGGTGGGTATAGCCCTAGACGCTGATGGTGAATGGCTAATGACTAGGGGGTGGGGGGTTAAGGCGAGGAGGATAATGGATGTAATAGGGGGCTTACCGAAGGTTGGTGTAGTGGTGTACACTAACGTAAGAGTTGAGGGTACTGGAATGGGGCCTAGGGTTGAGGAGGGGTTAGTTAAGCGGCTTAAGGAGATTGGGGATGAGGCTTATTACGCTGGTGGTGTATCAAACTGCAGCGACGTGGAGTACCTATGGGGTCTAGGGTTCGATGGAGTCATCGTGGGGTACGCGCTCTACGTTAAGGGGGTGAGGTGCAGTGCCTAGGGAGTCTGTGGTTGAGCGTAGGACAAGGGAGACTGAGGTTAAGGTTGAGTTAAGCCTAGAGCCTGGTGAGGTTAACGTGGATACACCTATCAAGTTCCTTAACCACATGGTTGAGACACTAATATTCTACATGGGTGCCTCAGGTAGGGTTAAGGCAATCGACCTTAGGGGGTTTGACGACCACCACGTTGTTGAGGATGTGGCCATAGTGCTTGGTTCAGCACTTGATAAGGCCCTTGGAGACAGGGTTGGGTTAACTAGGTTCGGTTGGTCAATAGTACCCATGGATGACGCCTTAACGTTAGCCTCAGTGGACTTAGGCGGTAGGGTTTACTTCGTGTTTAAGGGTTCCTTCACTAGGGATACTGTCGGCGACATGGCCACTGAAATGGTGCCGCACTTCATTAGGAGCCTGGCATCATCACTTAAGGCCACAATACACGTTAAGGTAATGTGGGGTGAGAATAATCACCACGTGGCTGAGTCAATATTCAAAGCCCTTGGCCTAGCCATTGGTCAAGCAATTCAAGTTAAGGGTAGTGGGGTACCAAGCCTGAAGGGGGTGTTATGACTAGGCCAATTGGCTTGGTTAGACGCATAATACCCTGCATGGACGTTGATGCCGATATTGTGGTTAAGGGGGTTAACTTCGAGGGCCTTAGGGTAATGGGTGACCCAGTTGACTTAGCGTCAAGGTATGAGGAGGAGGGGGCTGATGAATTATTCCTACTTGACATAACGGCTACAGTGCAGGGTAGGTCAACGTTCCTTAAGACTGTGCGTAATGTTGCAGCAGCCGTAAGCATACCCCTGGGTGTAGGTGGGGGTATTAGGAGTATTGGGGATGCTGACGCAGCCTTTAAGGCTGGGGCAGATAAGGTTAGCGTTAATACGGCAGCCGTAAAGGATCCTAGCATAGTTGCTAAGTTATCTAAGGAGTATGGGGCTCAATCAGTGGTGGTTGCCATAGATGTTAAAAGGATTAATGATGCATGGAGGGTCTTCATAATGGGGGGTAGGCATGAAACCCCCCTCAATGCCATTGATTGGGCGAGAATGGTTGAGGAGCTTGGGGCTGGTGAGTTACTTGTGACGAGTATTGATGCTGATGGAACGAGGGCTGGGTATGATGTTGAACTTTACAGGAGACTATCAGAGGCGGTTAATATTCCAGTAATAGCCAGTGGGGGTGCTGGGGATCCTAGGCACTTCCTTGAGGTTCTTAAGTACGCTGACGCCGCATTAGCCGCAAGTGTATTCCATATGGGTACTATAAGCATACTAACCCTAAAATCCTACTTATCGGAGTCAGGCATTAGGGTGCGTACGTACTAGAGCTGGTGGGCTTCTTAGATATTATGGCGAACCCTATTCACATACCTGGCGTCGAAACATGACCTTGTGCCCAGGTGGCATGCATTACCCACTTGGTAAACCTTAAGCAGTAAAGCATCCCCATCACAGTCAATCCTGAAGTCAACCAAGTACTGGTAATGGCCACTTGTCTCCCCCTTAAGCCACAGTCTCTTACGGCTTAGGGACCAGTAGTGAACCATGCCTGTGGTTAAGGTTTTGAGGACGGCCTCCTTATTCATACTTGCAATCATTAACACATCCTTAGTTAGGTAATCCTGGGCTACAGCAATAACAGTACCGTCAGTGTGCCTGTACCAAAGGGACTCAGCCACCTTAGCCGCCTCCTCTGGGCTTAGCTTAAGTACATTAACTCCATTAGGTAGCATTAATGAACCTAATTAAGGACGCTTTAAATTATTAAGCCTACCGCTTCACTTCCTGGCTAAATTAACAATACTGCTTAGAATGCTTAAGCCTAATTTCCCACTCTTCTCCGGGTGGAATTGAGTTCCGAACGTAACCTTCTTCTCATCGCAAAGCACGCTCAGTATTGTTGAGTCACCGTACTTAGTGAACCCGACGTTTGGGGATTCATTAACTGGATTAACAACTGCGTAGCTATGCATGAAGTAGTAGTAACCATTCATAACGCCTAGGCTGCATTCCCCATTCACCTTAACGTAATCCCAACCAATGTGCGGCACCCTTGGCCCCCTAATCCTACTAACCCACTCACCGTACCAACCCAAGCCCCCCAACTCCCCCTCGTCACTACCCTTAAACATTAACTGTAGGCCTAGGCATATGCCTAGTATTGGTGAACTCCCCCTAACCCTGTTTAATTCATCAATCAACCTGGTTAAGTTAACTACGGCCGAGTTAAATGAACCAACCCCAGGGAGGATTAAGGCATCTGCATTCCTTAAATCAACGGCATTATTAACCAGTAGAGGTTCAGCACCTACCCTACGTAGGGCGTTAAGCACGCTTCCAACATTACCAACACCGTAATTAACCACCCCTACCTTAACCACCCCCCTCACCCTCGTGCCTACTCCTCAACTCCCTGCATACGTCACTTAAACTAAGCCCCATTACCCTAAGTAAGACTAGTAGGTGGTACATGAGGTCAGCGGACTCCCTAATAACCCACTCCTTATCATTAGCCATGGCCGCGACAGCAACCTCCACAGCCTCCTCACCCACCTTCTTACTGATTAGGCTAACACCACCCACGTAGAGTGAGTAAGTGTAGCTTCCCTGTCTCCTAGTTGAAATCCTATCATCTATGACATTCTCCAGTACCTTAAGGAAGTCGCAATCATCCACTAGGCACCATCAAACATCACTATAAATACTTTCCTAACAGATAAATTACTTGCCGAAAATCCACGTGGCAAGAGAATGACAAGCCTTGCCCTTCGGGGGGAGAAGGTTAGTTTAATTACCAAGGCATTAATTATGCTTCATAACCTGCAGTTTAAAAGAAGCATTAATGCATGAAGAGTGCCTCCAGGGGAGGGAATCAGCTTAATAATCATGAGGATACTGGATATGTTTATAAATCTCATGTGAATCAAAGGCCTGGTGATGAGCCTAGGCTGGGTGACTGGTGAGCATGGTTAATAGCGCTGACTAGGGCAATAGAGGCTCATCCTACATTAATACTTTAAAAGTAGCAAATAGTTGCGTTGATTCGTGGCGCCCTTCAGCCTATTTGATTCACTTGTTGCTGCTGTGCAGCTTTATGCAATTATAGATCCACTAGGTGCAATACCCCTACTGGTTAGTGTACCGGATTACGAGAAGATGATGAATAGGTTCCTTAGATTAGTTGCAGTAACTGTACCACTGCTCCTCCTCATCTTCACATTTGCAGGCCCCTTCATATTCTACGTCTTCAGTATAAACATTAATGATTTCCGGATTGCAGGAGGAATCATACTATTGATAATAGCCATAGATGTACTCAGGGAAGGTACACCGAGGACTATGGGAATTAACCCTGAGGATTACGTAATAGTCCCAATAATAACGCCAATGCTCGTTGGACCTGGTGCAATAACCTCAGTTATGGTAATGGTAACCTACTATAATGTCTTCAGTGTGGTTACGGCAATACTAATAGCCTCCCTAGCAACATACATGACCATGAGGTACTCAGTGTACTTAGCTAGGTTAATAGGTAATAATACCCTTAAGATATTTGCAAGATTCTTCAGCCTAATAATAGCATCATGGGCTGTTCAATTAATAGCCTCAGGAATACTTGATATAGTTAAGACTGTTTAAGCATGATAGGAATCATTATAATTAAAGGCGTTGCCTTTCTAAAAGTGGTCAACAGATTAATCACCTTCACGTTGTTTAGATTAACCCCTAAGCTAGTAGGCTGCTAATCTAAAATACTGCCACTGGTTAAGCGTCATAATGATTAGGCAAGTTAAGGTGGTTAACGGGGACTTAGTATTAGCATTAAATGGTATTGCGGTTTCATTATCAAGTACTGTTGATGGTGGTTTAAGGCATGGTATAAGGTACGTTATTCATCACCATGTGCCCAGCGACTTCAACACTGATCCAATGCTTGAAGTTAAGAAAGTTCACGATAAGTTAATGATTAAGGGTAATGAAGCCATAACCTTCCTCACGGCAGTTGAACTACCAAGGAGCCACGTCATCCATGAAGAATCCTCAGGGGACTTAAGGGTTACGGTATCATCAACAATGGGGTTAAGTAATCCTTACAGGATTAAGGGAGGGAATGTGGTAAGCCTATGGAGGGGTTACTCAACAGTAAACATAGTGGTCATAATTAATGCGCCCCTTGCTTCACCGGCACTTGTTGATGCAGTATCCCTAATCGCTGAGGTTAAGCATGAGACCCTAAGTGAATTAACGGGTGGAAAGATTCATGGAACAACTAGTGATGCTGCTGCAGTATTATCGTTAAACGAGGGAGGGGTTAAGCCCTATGCTGGTCCAGCCACTGAGATAGGTAAGTTAATAAGCCATGCTGTGTATAATGCCTTAATTAAGGCGTATGGCAACACAATAACCTAAATGATGTTTATTGAGGAAAATACACACTTAGTGATGGTGAGGCTTGACATTAAATTCTTCATTAACTATTCCATGACAATGAAATTAACTAAGGGATGAGGGTAATTGAAACTTCATATCCTAAGCATTGTATCCCTATCCTTCAAGGTGGAGTGTTAGCCTAGTCTCATTCTAAGGGTCTTAATCTCATATGGCTCCAGTACTATGTTGCCTAAATTCACTGAACCATGATCCTCGGTTTCTATTAGGTTTGTTTCAACTACAGTACTGGGTCTATATGAGTTGTTAATTGTAATGCCCATGCTTATTGATGAATCGTAGGGGTTGTAGAACCTAATAATCAATTCATTCCTAGAGTCCTCAGCAATCTTTACTGCCGTTAACACTGCCTTATGTGGCTTAAGCTCCATGAAACTCCACTCACCTAATGCGTTACTTAATTCATCCCCACCACTTACCATAATGTGCCTTAACTCATGCATTACGTCATAGGCAACCTTAGGTACCTCAGCAGTCTTATAGTCACCAATGTGTGGGTAAATGAATATGGATGTTTCAAAGTCACCTAGGTCACTCCATGGGTTAGGGAACGTTGGGGACCTGAGTAGGCTTAAGCCGATCCTGCCTCCAATTACTGAGTAACCATGCCTAGATGGTGATATTACAGCCAGTCCTTTAGCTCCATCGGATAAGTCAACCCACCTTAATGCCGGAACCTCAATTTTACCCTCCTTGACCTGAACCTGAGGATCAGTGGGCCTAGTTAATGTGCCGAAGGGTATGTCGTACACGGCCTCCTTAGACTCAACGGTTGTGTTAATCCAGTACTTAACGAGGACACCCTCATCAATCCAGTTAATCCTACTCCAAACCTCGATTAAAGGTGAGTACTTGCTTAGGCAAATCCTCTGGCTTATCCTAGACTTACTAAAGCCCTTATCAACATCAATACACGACATTAATGGACCCTTAATTGAAACCCTTGGAGGTGAAGCTAGGTTGAATTCAACACCATCATTGAGTGAACTAAGTGAAAACCTCCAGGCATCTGAGACAATGGGCTCCTCTATGTGAGCCATTAGTTTAACTGAACCATTAATGAGCTCAGCATTACTACCCTTTAGTATGATTGATTCAATATCCCCCTTACTGTTGACCTTGACTTTAACATAACTATTCTCCATTATGAAGCCACCACCATCTTCCTTAACCATCACGCCATCCTTCGGTTCAACGCATTCACCATTAATTGCATATGCCCTAAAGCCCACTGGAGGTGCCTCAACGTAGATTAACCTTTCATCCCCAAGGTCCTGGCACTCTGAATTAATTGCTACATTACGTGGAACCTTAATAATGCCTCCCCTACCCCAGGGGGCTGAGTTAAAGACTACAAGTGAATTTGCTATACCAAAACGCTTACTAATAGCTGTAGTGGATTCATTAATTAATTCCTCACTCTTAGCCAGTAGGCTTCTTAATTCCCCATAGGCGTCATCGTAAACCTCCTTAATTGCTGAACCTGGTACTATGTCGTGGAATTGGTTAAAGAGGAGTGTTTTCCACAATCCCTCAAGTTCACTTAACCCATGGTCACCGGCACCAGTTAAGTAGGCTAAAGTAACCCAGAGTTCAGCATCAGTTAATTTAGCCTCAGCCTTGGCTATGAGTTCCTTAATAAGCAGGTTTGTGGTGTATGTTCCCCTGAAGTTCTCAACGTGAATCTCACCCCTCCACCTGGGTAACTTATCCTTAGCATTAATAAGGGTTGATGCATAATCATCCTCATTAAGGTTAACTAGGCTTGGTATGTTGGGTAACCTATTCATTAAGTCCCTGTACTCAAGCATCTCCCTAGTTGGCCCACCACCCCCATCACCGTAACCGTAGGGGTATATTAATTGGGGCAACGTACCCTTACCCTCGTACATTGACCACGCGCGGTAGGCGTTCAATGGCGTATGAGTATTATTATAATTAACTAGTATTACTTGCGTTGGGATTTCGGATCCATCAATACCCTCCCACGTGAAAACGTGGTATGGGAATTGAGTTAATTCATGGGTTACAATCCTCCATGAGACGAAGACATCGATGCCACTCTTCCTGAGAATTTGAGGTAGGTTAGCTGAGAAGCCGAAGGTGTCCGGTAACCAACCCACCCTAGCTAACTTACCGAACCTGCTTAGGAAGTACCTTTGCCCATATAGGAATTGCCTAACCAGGGACTCACCATCAATAATATTAGCATCACTCTCAATCCACATACCACCAGCAATAATCCACTTACCTAACTTAATTAGCCTACTAACTTCGCTGAAGAGAACCTTATCACTATGCTCAACCCACTCATAGTACTGGGCTGAACTTTGAATGTAGGAGAAGTCGTATTCCCTCATTAATCCTACTATTGTTGAGAATGTCCTCAAAACCTTGTTAATAGTCTCAGCCTTTGGCCAGAGCCAAGCGGCATCAATATGAGCATGGCCAACTGCAAGTAAAACACCCTCCTTAGGGTACTTCACGGTTAATTCACTTAACCCACGATTCAACTTATCCTCAATGCCCTTAACTAAACTGGCGATTGAATCGTCATCAATTACCTTAGGTACATCACTCAAGTGGCCCTTAATAATACCTAAGCCGTATAGGCCAGTGTTCATTATGAAGCTGTCCGGCGGCCTCCTTAAGTCACCTCTACTGAACCATTGCGATAAGGGTGAGTCATAGAGCATTAGTATCATTAAGGTTATTTGACTTAAGGTTGGGTTAACCCTAACACCCTTCGTTACATTAATGAGCAGCTCCTCAAGATCCCTCCTTAACCCACTGTCGTTCGGTAATCCATTAGCGAAATCCACTAGGGCCAATAACCTTAATCCAAGCCTTAAAACATCCCAATTAACCTCAATTAAATAAGCGTAATTAAACCTGAATTCCCACATATGCTGCCCAAAGAGTGTCCTAGGGGTAGACTCAATCATAATCGTGTGGTTGCCGGGGCTTAATGGGAAGTACGTATGGGCCTCATCATAGCCCCAAGCATCATTACCTATTCTAACCAATGCATTACCACTAAGCAGTAGCTTAAGAAACCACCTATGCTTTGATTCAGGGACTGAAACACTGGCCTGGAACCTGAATGAATCATTAGGGGTTGCATCAGTCCTAAATGGTAATTCAATTGAAGAACCTTCACCCATTATCCATGACTTAATGGGAATGAATCTACCAATCGATGATGCAGCAATCTCAAATCCCAAACCCTCAACACCCCTAAGTCCACTTCTAGGTAGCACAATAAGTATTATTAAATGATTCTTTAAAGCATTAACCTAACCACAATTAAAGCCCCTCTCCTTTAGAGTGAAGGCTTTAACCTTTGGTGGTTTTTTGATTAAACACCATTAATTGCTGCCTTATCTCCCTTAACTCATCAGTTATCCTCCATAGCTCCTCAGCAATTTGATTAACCTCACCACGTTCATTAACCAGAATCATTAACCTACCACTTAACTTAATAACCCTCCTTAATGCTGCTACTAATGGCTTATACACATTATTATAGAATGCTAAGGCATCAGCCTCCTTACCTAGGTAAATACTCCTAACACCCCTCCCCCTACACTTCAGGTAATAGTAATAGTACCTCCTATCCACCTTATTCCTAACCCAAGTCCTCTCAAGGTGGCAATCCCCATAATCTTCATAAAGCCTAATTAAGTTATCCCACTCACTTATCTTAAGCGCATCTCCAAGACGCCTCAATGCTGCATCAACACTAACAAGCCCTCCTCAAGCCCACCCAGTACTCTAACATCCAAACCGCTTAAATCATTGAATAAAGCTATTATTGCCTTACTAGTGTTCATTAAGTAGGGTGTTAGGTATCAAGATATTTATAAATTGCTACCTAACACTACAAACACAGAACCCAAACCCAAGATTAGTTATCAACCTTAACTGAGAGGAGTGCTAGTAGGTTGTTGGGGTGGTTGCCTTAATGAATGAGGAGTGGATGAGATGAAAATGAAGCAGAAAAGGATAAATGATTTTAAAAGGTGGTTATGCTTTGAGGTTAAGTTCACCTTCTCCTCAATACTATAATGGCGGCTACGGCTGCTACGACTACTACAATCACCACTATTCCTGCTATTAATGCTGTTGATACCACCG
>NZ_JAGDXD010000061.1:16475-16910 GCF_023256255.1 Caldivirga sp.
CCGGCAATAGTATGGATCCAGGCTAAATGCCATTAGTGGTGAATGAACATTGTAAAGTATAGTTTGATAAGGAAGGGCAGCGAACCTAGCCATTTATGGGTTGGGTTTAAATACATGTGGATTACTTGGATTTTGTTCCATTGGTTAACTCTTTGAAGGATGGGGAACTGTACCCCAGGAAACCCTACCTCTCAAGACGAGGAAGGAGTCGGATACGTAATTTAACCCAATGCTGGTTAAACTCATTAATAAGGGTGAGCCAATAGTCAATATGATGAATATTGAGGCTATACTAATATTCCTGGTGCTTAATTAAACGCTAAACTAGCATTAATAGCCTCAGTATTCAAATGGGCTATTACTAAGGCTATTAAGTAGCTCAAACTACCTCACTAAAACGACATGGAACCTTAATTGAGAGGGGTGCCAGTAGGC
>NZ_JAGDXD010000061.1:16920-36534 GCF_023256255.1 Caldivirga sp.
TGTTGAAGTGACTGTGGTGGTGGCTGTTGTTACGGCAGTGGTTGTTGTAGTTGTAGTAGTAGTTGATGTAGTTGTGGTAGTGGTTACTGGAGTATACGGAATATGGAAATACGAAGCAACACACTGCTGAACAGAAGTATCAGGATTCGGCAAACCAAGGAAGGCTGCTAACTGAGGATACTTAATCCATAGGCTACCATTGGCTATTGCCTGAGCTAAGGGTGGCACTTGTCCAGGTGGTGCCCATGCTCCGAAGAATGTACCTGCTAGGACTGTGTTCGGCCATCCAAACGGCATTCCAGATAAATCATTCTCATAAACTAACGTTTCTAGTGTATAGAATGGTAGGCATTGATAAGCCCACATTGGATCCATTAAACTCTTGGCATACTCAAGTGGTTCAATCTTCTCACCAAGCGGTATTACTGGGACATAATATGCATACCAACCAAAAAGCGTCTTAACGGCTAGTTTATATGGTTCACTTCCAGGTGCACCTGCACCGAAGAACATTTGCCAGTTGGTTAAGTTAATGTATCCGAATGTTGAGTTCACACACCATACTACTGTACTGTTTGGTAAATTAAGTGATGCTGGCGCAGTAACCGGTGTGCATGTACCATTAGGCCACTGGAATGGGAATACACTATGGTTACTGTAGGCCTGTATAGCAGAACCAAATACCCACCATGGCCAGTTTAAGAATGTCCAGGCACTATCAAGGCTCTTAACATAGGTCTTCCAAGTTATGGCCGCTTGGTATTGGCTTTGCGGTATTGTTGTACCCCAGTATACTCCAACATCTTGTCCTATTAGGCTTGCCTTGAAGCCGAAGGCCTGCAATTGCTCCACTGCATCACTAGCCATGGTCATCCAGTCAGTCCAACCACTTGGACCATAAACGTAAAGCGTTATTGGTGTTCCGTTGGGGAAGCTCCAGTAGCCGTTAACCTTCTTCAAGCCAAGGCTCTCAAGCATTTGAGCAGCCTTAGTTGGGTTATAGGAGCATGGTACCAGCACGTCACTGAAGCTTGATGGATACAGGTTAACGGTATATGATAATACGGGTTCTGGGTAGTAGTCTGGTAGGTTTAAGCCCCATGCAGCAACAACCTCACTCCTATTGATAACGTAACATAAGGCCTCCCTAAAGACTGGATTATTAAACGGCCAACCATACCAAGGATTAACAGTAATACCAAAGGCAGAGAAGTCAGGGCTTAAGTAAACACTAACAGTACCACTCTTATTAAGTGTAGCCACCTGCTGAAGTGACAGGCCTACGAAGCCCCAATTAGCCTTACCAGCCAGGAAGGCGCTCATAGCCTGAGTATTACCACCAACATACCAATCTATCGCAGTCGGATTATACAGGAACCAACTGTTTATCGGGAATACTTGCATCCATGCTGATAGTAGGCTTTGAGGCTCAAGGGTATAGTCAAAGTACGTTGTACTAATGTAGGATAGGTAATACGGGTTAAGACCCCAGTATGGTGCAACGAACTCCGTGACATTCACCGAGTACTTAGCCGCCTGAGTATAGTTCATTGTCTTGAGTTTATCTACTATTGGCTTCCACACCTCATATGGTGTGCTTATCCAGCTTGGAAGCATCCAATAAGGTATGAACGTTGTCCATTTCTGGAATAGGAACTGAATAGTATAATTATTAAGCACCCTAATATCCTCATCTGCAAGTGAATTATTAATCCATGGTGAATACCACCAGAAGGACTTCATACCAATGTAGAAGTAAGTATAGACATCCCACGCGGTAAAGGGCATTACAGCTGAACCATTAAACCAGTAGAGACCCTTCCTAAGGTAGATTGTGAATAATGCAGAACCATTAGGAAACAACTGAACAGTCCAATTCTCAGCCAAAACAGGATAGAATTTACCGGTGAACGGATTATAGAGAGCTAATGGTAAGTAAGTCATTACAGTACCTACAAGGTTACTTGGTGCATAAGGATTATACACTGGAGTGCCTGGAGTATAAATGACCGTTGTTGGAGCAGCAACTATTATTTGAGGAGGTGATGCTGCATAGACCACTTGGTTACCAAGGATTGCAGTAGCTAGAGTAACCACCGCTATTGATATTAACACGTAGGGGATTATTGATTTGGTCATCAGATAAGGACATACGTACCATATATTTAAACTTTATCCTAATTACTTAACCAGTAAGCTATACTTAATATCTATGTAGCTTAATAATATCTTTAGCTATTTAGAATATTTAGTATACTATAATATTTTATTTTAATTATTTCTAATATTATCTAGTGTATAATTAAGCAGACTTAGGTGGTACACCTATTGAGACAGTCATTATTTAAAGTAAGTAGCTGGCTAGGGTAGTTGTGGAATGGAGTGGAAACACCAAGACCTAGGCATGAGGGATAATGAAGTCAGGTGAAAACCATAATGAAAACTGAACTCTACTTCCCTAGGTTATGCTTTTTACTATTGCCTGTAGATTATTAATTAGCTCTTCGGCAATATTCATTGGTGGCACTGTGGTTCTTAGGCAATCCTCACAGAGTACCTTACCACTTAGGTTCCTAAGCACGAACCCCCTCTTGAATAATTCCTCGTACACTGCATCAGGCCTTAATGCGTGGAAGGTTATGAAGTTTGTTACTGAACTTAATGGCCTTAAGCCGATTTCGCTCATCCTCCTTATCATGAATTCCCTTACCTCAATCATTCTCTCTATACCCTCCTCCACATAGTGCTTAAGTTGAAGAGCCTTACTCAGCATGACTATTGATGGGTAGGGTATATTGTGTGGTAGTGATATTCTCCTAAGTCCCTCAATAACCTTCTCAGAACCAACAACATAACCTAGCCTAAGTCCAGCTAGGCCCCAGGCCTTGGAGAAGGTTCTAACTATGGCAATGTTGTCGTAGTGCTTAACCAAGTCCATTAGGGTTACCTTGGCGAAGTCGGCGTAAGCCTCATCAATAATTATCAGCGAGCTTAGCTTGGACGCTACGTATTCTACGTCGGCTCTGCTAAAGAGATTACCAGTTGGGTTATTTGGGTTACAAATGTAAATCACGTCTACACTAGCGCTGCTCTTAATGATGCTATTCACGTCAAGTTGATAATCCTGAGTGAGGAGTGTATCCTTAACCTTAATATTCATGGATTCAGCCAGGGCCCTAGGCATGGAGTAGGTCGGCTCCACCACCATTATACTTCCATTACCGTGGAGTGCCATTTGTATAAGAAGCCTAAGCCCCTCATCACCACCCGCCGTAGCGAATACATTATCCGCATTAACATTAATATGCTTAGCAATGATTTCGTTAAGCGTTGGGTTAAGGGGCTCGGTGTAGTACCTGATTAGATCAGGTTCCATTAATACGCTTAAAATGGTCTCGTAGTACTCTCTTGGTAAGAATAAGTTCTCGTTGAAATGCAACCTATACTTACTTAAACCCACGTTAGGTTCCTCGTAAAAACCAACCTTAAGAACCCTAGTCCATGAAGGCTGCTCACCAGTCACCTGAGGCCCACTAATTAATCTAAATAAGTGTTATTCAGGGCGCAATACATTATTAAGCAACAGGTCACTAGGGGTTTGTGAGGATTAGTAGGGGGGATTTACCCAGTTTCCTGAAGAGAATGACAAGCATGGATCAGTATGTTGAAAGGGTTAAGGGTATAGTTAATGATGTTAGGGAGCATGGTGATGAAGCATTACTTAGATTAACAAATGAACTTGATGGTGTCAGACTAGATGTAATTGAGCTGGGTCCAAACGAATTAATGGCCTTAGCCAATAGTATTGAGCAAAGCGTTAGGGTGGCGGTAGATGAGGCAATAGCCTCAGTGGAATCCTTTAATGGCAGGATTAAGCCAAGTAACGTTGAGGATTACCATAAGGGCTTGAGGAGGG
This sequence comes from Caldivirga sp., assembly GCF_023256255.1. NCBI lineage: Archaea > Thermoproteati > Thermoproteota > Thermoprotei > Thermoproteales > Thermoproteaceae > Caldivirga > Caldivirga sp. Next base: position 20,837 of record NZ_JAGDXD010000061.1, read on the forward strand.
GGATTAGGTGGGTATCCTTAAGTAGGGTTGGCTTGTATGTGCCTAAGGGTTACTTCTCAACACTAATTATGACTGGGGTATTAGCTAAGGTGGCTGGGGTTAATGAAATAATTGTTGCAACACCACCTAGGCGTGATGGCTTAATCGACCCTGAGGTGGCCTACGTAGCCCTTAGGCTAAACGCCAGGGTCTTCAGGATTGGTGGAGCCCAGGCAGTTGCAGCGTTAGCATTCGGTACGGAGTCAGTGCCTAAGGTTGATAAGATTGCTGGCCCCGGTAATGCGTATGTGCAGGCGGCTAAGCTACTGGTCTCTGAATACGTAGGCATTGATGGTGTTGAGGGTCCCACTGAATTAGTGACCTGTGCTGACCCAAGTATTAAACCAACCATAGTAGCCCTAGACCTAGCTGCCCAACTTGAGCATGCAGCAGCAGTGGGTGTGTTGGTTACTTGGAGTGAAGACTACTTAACTAAAGTTGAGAGTGAGTTAAGTAAGTTAACCAATGCGCCATATTTATCAACACTGGTGAATAAGCCTGATGAGTGCATTAATGTGATTAATGAGGTGGCGCCTGAACACGCATCAATATGGGGTGTCAAAGTACCCTTGGAGGAGATTAGAAATGCTGGTGCAGTATCATTTATGGCGCCCTCAGCCCTAATTGACTATATTGCTGGGCCAAGCCACGTCCTACCCACCAGTGGCTCAGCAAAGTGGAGGGGTGTTTTAACACCTATTGACTTCATGAAGCCGATAGCCTACATTGAACCCATTAGTAAAGTGGAGGCTAATGAACTTGGTAAATTAGGGGCAACACTAGGGTTGAGGGAAGGGTTTAGGAGACACTCTGAGGCATTAACCAACTGGGTTAATGAGGATTAAGCTACCCTTCATTAAATCCCCTTTCAATGAGTGTTCAAAACTACTAAACCCATTGTTACCGACTTAAGATTAATCCCTTATGCAGTAATTAACCCCACATCCCGCCTCCTGGAGATTAAAGGGGGTTCTTAGTAATAAATCAATTCATAGCTTCGTTATTCATGATGGAGTTTTAGGTACATTTAATAACCCATTCTCCACCTTTACCTGATGCGTATTGTAGTGATTGGTGGTGGGGCTGCTGGCATGAGTACTGCGTCAAGGATTAAGAGGATTAAGCCTGATTTCGACGTCATGGTGTTTGAATCATCAAACATGGTTAGCCATGCTCCATGCGGCATCCCCTACTTTTTAGAGGGTCTTTTTAACGATGAGTCACTCTTTATGCATTACACACCGGACTACTTCATTAATGTTAGGGGTATTAAGGTGAGGACTAATGTAAGTGTTGTTAAGGTGTATGATAACTTCATATTGACTAACACTGGTGAACGCGTGGAATGGGATTACTTAGTGTTAGCTACTGGGTCAATACCAAGGATTCCAAGCGCACATATTAGTGGCGACAGGGTATTCACAATTCACCATCCCTCTAGGGCCATGGAAACCAGGAAACTGCTTGAAAGTGCTAACACTGTTGGAATTGTAGGGTCTGGTTACATTGGTCTTGAGGTTGCTGAGGCAATGAGGGTTAAGGGTAAGGAGGTTATTATGGTGAGTAGGTCAAGCCACCCATTAAGTAGGTCACTTGATGGCGATATGAGTGTGTTAATTATTGATGAAATGGTTAGGAGCGGGGTTAAGGTTAAGTTAAATGAGAGTCTTATTGAAGTAAGTAAGCAGGGTGGTTCACAAGTCATTATGACTGATTCAGGTAAATATATTGTTGATGCTGTAGTGTTAGCTACCGGTGTAGTGCCTAATGTGGAGCTGGCTAACATGCTTAACTTGAGAATAGGGGAAACAGGGGCCGTATGGGTTAATGAACACATGATTACGAGTAATGAACGCATCTACGCAGTAGGTGATGTTGCGGAGACTATCAATGTAGTAACCGGTAAACCTTATTGGCATCCCTTCGGTACTACAGCTAATAAGATGGGTTACATAGCAGGTAGTAATATTGCTGGCTTAAGATTAAGGTTCCCTGGAGTAGCGGGTACATCAATGACAAGGTTCATGAACCTGTACGCGGCATCAACAGGCTTGACGGAGAGGGAAGCAATTAGGCATGGTTTAAAAGTAGCCTCAGTGATAATAAAGGCTGAAACAAGGGCTAGGTATTACCCGGGTCATGGGGAACTTACCGTTAAGTTAATTGCCGAAAGGGGTTCAGGTAGAATAATTGGTGGCCAATTCATTGGTAATGATGGTGGGCAAGTGCTTGGTAGAGTTAACACTTTGGCTTCATTAATATTAAAGAGGGCTACGGTGGAGGACCTATTTCTAAGTGACTTAGCTTACCTTCCTCCAGTCACCCAGGTTTGGGATCCATTAATCATAGCTGCACGGCAACTCTTTAATAAGCTATAGCCATTTAACCACACGTCAGTTACATTAATTAGGCAGTACTTGACATCAAGTTAATGGAGGCTAATCGATTCACTAGTAGGCTTAAGGCCTTCATGAATAAGGTTAAGAGTCTTGGGGTTGAATTAGCGGTAATCTCCACTCCAGTTAATATTAGGTACTTAACGGGTATTCGTATTGAAACCTTCGAGAGGCTTGGTGTTCTAATCGTCTGTGCGCGTAATGAGGAGTTAACGTTAGTTATACCTAAACTTGATGAGGGTAAGGTTAAGGGAACTGGTTTACGTTACTTAACTTACACTGACTTAGAGGGGCCTAGGGATACTGTTTGGAGGGTTGTTTCAGGCTGCGGTAAGGTTAATGTTGTTGGTTTCGAGTCTAACGCACAGTTAAAGTACTATTGGTTACTTAGAGGTATCCTAGGTGGCTTCAGGGATTTGGCAATTGATGACGTATTAACAAGCCTTAGGATTGTTAAGGATGAGGAAGAAGTTAGTAACATTAAGGCTGCGGTTAAGGCAATTGAGAAGGGGCTTAGGGCTGCGGAGGATTCACTTAAGGCTGGGGTGACTGAGGTTAAGCTGGCTGAGGTAATTAGGAGTGCTATTGCTGATGCTGGGGCTGAACCAATGGATATTCTCGTCCAGTCAGGTCCAAATTCAGCAATACCTCATTGGTTACCGGGCAGTAGACGCATTAGTGATAATGATGTTGTTGTAGTTGACTTAACCGCAACATACAATGATTATTACGGTGACTTAACAAGAACATTCACCGTAGGTAATGTTGATGGTGAATTTGCAAGGATATATAACCTAGTTAAGAGAGCCCATGATGAAGCCATAGCTGCGGTTAAAGAGGGTGTCACTGGGTCTTATATTGACTCAGTGGCTAGGAGTGTAATAAGGGAGGGGGGTTATGGTGACTACTTCATACATAGGACTGGCCATGGAATTGGGCTTGAGGTTCATGAGGAACCATACATAAGCAGCGATTACACTAAGGCATTACCAAGGGGTTCAGTATTTACTATAGAACCAGGCATATATCTACAGGGTAAGTTTGGGGTAAGGCTTGAAAGCAACATACTAATAAACAGTAATGGTATGGTTGAGGTCCTTGACTCATACTGGCCCGTGGTATGAGAGCCATTAAGCGTAATGTATTAGTAAAGTTCATGAAGCTCAGAGTCATAATAAACATTAAATAAGTAATTATGAATAAGGCTAGCTTAAATATGGTTTTATTCGCTATGGTGCTTCCTTGTAATTTTAATAATATATTATGGAAAATTGCCCATTAATTTCTTAATTTTATATTTGCAAATACCATGGCAACACTTATGAAACTTGAATAAAATTAAAAACATACTTTATACAATAAGTATACGTGATAACCGTAATTCATATAGCATTGTATCATTATGGGGATTGGACTGAATTAACGGAGAAGTATGTTATAGCAATTGATAATCCTTACTATGTGCCAATTCAATCAAAAGGTATTAACCTTGAATTATTTAGAATTAATGAAGGATACAGCTCATATGTTAAGGAATTGATAAATAGAATTAGGAATCATGGAAGTACAATAGTTAAGGTTATTAATGTGATTCCGGGTAAGGCATATACGGATACAGTAATGTATGGTGACTATGATAAGAGTATCAAATCTGTCTTTGTTAATAACATGTTCATAATAAGTTATTCAAGTTTCAAATATGGCTTAGAGTATTACACCGCAATACTGCCGCCCATTAAGGCTTCAGTAAGCAAGACTTTATCAGAGTTAAAGAGCCAACTTAAGGAGAAAGCTAATGTAATATCCCTTAAGCAGGAAAGGGTAAGTCGTTTACCTACGAAGATTGTCTCTGAGTTAACGCCAATGGAGAGGAATGTAATTAATACAGCGTATGAACTGGGCTTTTTCAATTATCCACGTGGTGTTAACCTCGATGATATAGCTAAGGAATTGGAATCATCAAAGGCAACCGTGGATTATCATCTAAGAAATGCTATAAGGAAAATCATTACTAATTACATGGGAAAGGAGAAGGAATTAGGCTGGGGACAGTACTAAATGCCTAGGCATGCCATGGGTTAGTTTACTTCTTCATCCGAATTTAGATTCATCATACTTCACTGGAATTAGGTAATACTCATATTTTTCTAATGTATTATTTTAATAATATAAGAATATTTAGAAAATAATTAATATGTGTCGTGAGTACTTTCAGTAGAATATACTAATACTTATAAGTGTTAACTAATAGTCATTACTAATGATTAGCAAACGCATGCTAATAATTGGATTAATACTCTCGCTTACATTACCTGGAAGTGTAACCAATGCTCAGACTGCCATATCAACCCCCAATTTCATTATTTATAATGAAGTAAACGCCAGCAGTGAATTCATCGGTAAATTGAGCTACTTTATTCAATACGTCTACAACGATTATGTTATTAATAATAGGTTAAGCATGATGCCGCCATGTAATGGTTCAAAGTATATTGTTTATATCACAAATAATGTAAGTGACCTAGGCGGGTACGTATCCTACGGTCCACTATGCATTAGTTACATTGAATTCAACAGTAACGCTAACATACCCTACTCAGTGTACTACACACTCCTCCACATGGTAAGTTACTTCGCTGAAGCCCCAGACTACGATTCAAAATGGTATGGCGTGGCTTCATCTGTGGGTTTAACTGAACGTCTTAGTCACATGTGCAATTACGTTAATTTATTTTTCATTAATAAATATTGGTTAAGAAACCCATACGATTACTTCAACCAGTACCCATACTATGGTGCATTCCCATATGGGGCATTATTCTATTGGTTAATGAACCAATACACGCCGCAATTCATACTAGCTATGACCCTTAACTCAACGCAGCCAACTAATACTTGGGTTAATGTTGAGTACGTAATTTTCCTAACATCAATAATTCATGGGGTTTACCTATGTGATACCTTATATAAGCCCACCTTCACCGTTATCAACCCTAATAGTACACTATACTTAGTGATGCCAGGTTTAACCGCAAGGTACTTTGTGGTGAATGGATTAATTAACGGTGCATTAACTATTAATGTTTATGGTAATGTAACAAGCGACCTAGTGATTAATGAGACAATATTTGTAACAAATGGTTCAGTCTACATAGCCCTAGTGAACCCAACCTTGAGCCAAGAATTAGTTAAGGCTGTGGTAACGTATCATGGAAGTACCATGAGTAGGGTCACTAACCAATACTTAATACTAGTACTGGCCGTAATGATGCTGTTCCTTACGATTATTCTCCTCACCCAATTAAGGAATCACTAGGACTTTAACCTACTTAAACCAAGGTGAAGTTAACTTCAGGTGTAAGCCCCTTCTCATGACCCCACTGTAGTAGGACTCTAATAGCCTTCTCCCCATCATTCCCAATATCTATGGTGTAGTTATTAACGTACATGTCTACGAACCTACCAGTATCACTCATGTTAAGTCCCCTTGAGAATCTCATGGCGTATTCAAGGGCCTCTTCCCTATGCTGTATAGCGTACTTTAAGGACTCAAGTAATGCATCCTTAATTAGCTTAACATTGCTCATGCCTAAGGATGACTTAACAACATCTAGGCCTAGGGGTGTAGGTAATCTGGTTTGCTCATACCACCACTCCCCTAAGTCCATTATGTTTCTTAAACCATACCTCTCATAGGTTATTTGACCCTCGTGAATCAGTACCCCAGCATCAACTGCACCACTAATTACAGCATCCATTATCCTATCAAAGGGCACCTCAACGGTCTTAACATTAGGCATGGCCAGCTTAAAGAGTAAAGTAGCCGTGGCGTAGGTTCCAGGCACGGCAACAAGTTCAATTTTACCACCCTTACCAACTACCACTGGGCCATACTTAAGCCCCATTGATGCACCAACCCTAAGCACATAGTACTTATCAGCCACATAAGCCAACGCATGAGTACTTATAGCAGTAACATCTAGCCTACCGTGTAGTGCAAGCTTATTTAAAGTCTCAATATCCACCAGGAACTCCTTTATTTTGAAGGGAAAGTTAACTTTACCTGCAGTTAATGCGTAAAACATGTATGCGTCATCCGGGTCAGGACTATGGCCAATTAACAACTCCATAGGTAAGTCTAACTTCTGCAGCTTTATAACCATTTACAGTGGATGCCTAGGAGTTTCATTAAAAATGAATGGAAGAAGCCTTACTTTTCAAGGCTGGGAAACAAAGGTAAGCATTAGGTAAGGCAAGGTTACGTTAAAGCTTGTTCTAAGGAGTAGTATTCATGGTAATTTCCAGATTCCACTAATCAACTACTATGCTTCTTACTCTATTACCTATCTTAACATCCTTAAAGAATCTCGTGTAGAAGTATATGTTGACGCCATTAATGATTACTGCTATTACAAATGGGACAGGTAATGCAATGTAGTCAATCATGACTCCACTGGATAATGTGGCAGCTGCAGATGGTAGTAACCTGGCTGCTTGATTAGCACCGGCTGTTGTGGATCTTGAGCCTTGACTAACCAGGCTCATCATTAACGCTGACTGTGCAGGTAATGACACAATCCTGAACATTACGTAAACTAAGTAGGCCACCATAGCTATGGTCACGTCATAGCTTAACACTGGTGAGAAGCGGTTAACGAAGGGTAATGTAACTAGGGCTGCAGTGGATATTGACCTCGTTAAAACCACGGTCTTAACGAAGCCAAGCCTATTAGTTATGACTGGCGTTAATAGTGATATTAATGCAGCGGCTAAGCCACCTAGGAAGAAAATATTCCCTATCTCCCCCTTAGGTATCTTAAGGAGTATTTCAAAAACTATGGGTAGGAAGGGTGTTACTAAGCCTTGCCCAATACCATTAAAGGCACCAGTTAACACGAACCTCCTAATAACCTTCCTATCGCTTTCATTCAACTTACCATTAATTGAACCACACTTCCCCTTAGCCACACCTTCACTGTACCTATCTCTAACGGGTAGTATTGTTAGGAATGATAATGTTGAAAGCACTAAGGCAATCATGAAGCCCTCCCTATAACTCAAGTGAGCCAATAATGCACCCACAGCCCCGGCTAAACCTGAGGCTAGGTTAAGTAGTGAATACACCATTGTCCTATTCTCCTCATTAGTCTTATCAGCTAACAATGCAGTCATCATGGGGGCTACAATAGCCCCGACGCTACCGCTTGCTAATGCCCCAGCAGTACCAAATCCACCTAATGCTGCTGCAACAATTAGTAAAGCGTAGTTTGAGGTTAATAGTAATATTGCAGTTGCAATTGGCAGAAATAGTAACGTTATTAATAGCATCCTCTTCCTCCCATAGCAATCGCCAAGCCTACCGAAGTACAGGCTCATTAAGGGCGTGGCGAAGGCGCCAACCCCGAAAAATATGCCTATTAATGTAGCGGATAGGTGCAGTACGTTATATAGGTAAAGCCCTGTAGTAACACCAAGGGCACCTGTAGCAATACTTCTAAGAACTCTAGATGACAATATGAGCACTAAGTCGCTTTTATCGTCCATGAATAATGCAGCATCAGTGACATTTTTAAAACTAACCCATTACCCAACCCTTTCTAACCTCTTAGATTGATTCACCAGGAGCCATATCTTTTAACACTTCACTACCCTGTAACCCCTTGCCGTAGCATGGTTTGTTAAGTAGCTTATTTGCCCAAGAACTTCCCCACCTCACTATAAGAAATCCTATACCTCCCACCCACAGTCTTCACAACCCTTATCTTCCCCTCCCTAATCCATCGTAGGAGCGTTGAGTATGATATTCCCAGCATCCGGCAAACCACCCTAGGCCCCAGCAGCCTCCCCACAAAATCAGTTAATAATGAATATAAAAAGAATTCTATCAACACGAAAAAGGATTCAGTCCAGAGGCAAGGTGGAGCGATAAATAGGAAACCCGCAAACAGTAGCTTACTGAATTGCAATATGTGTATGTTAATGTTGAGCGTATGATTAATGCATGAGTGCATTATGTAGATTCCTCGGTAACTTTAAAGCTCCTTAATCATATTGGGGCTATAGGTTAAATGCGAGTACTACTTACGCATTAATTCAGCCTCCTTCATGGCCTTCCTGAGCAGTAATGCTACTACGTGTTCGCAGGGTTTCATTGAATTCCTGCACTTGCTGCAGCTCCACACCTCATTCTTTAAGTCAACCTCAACCCTAGCGCCATTAACATACCCCCTGACCACTGATCCATCTAGTGATTCATCACTTATCTTGTCTAGGAGTAATTTGGCTCTCTCTATTGTTAACTTAGGTATCCTTAAGCCCATCATCCTGCTTACTTCATTCTCGTAATTTTCATCATTCTTAACGCCCCAGTACTTATCTAGGTTTATGTCGCCACCACCGTATTCAAGTACCCTATTCCTGAGCTTCACTACTATTGGTACTTGACCACCAACCATTGGACCCATTATGAGTGACTCACCAATATTCAATGATGCAAGTATCTTATCTAAGTTACTGTTCATCAATTCCCCCGCCTCAAGTAATGCTTCCCTATCCTTAGGGTTCACTATCCTGAGTAATGCGTAATTCTGCACTTGGCTCAGTATATCTTGGTCAATCTTAGATGGCCTTTGGGTTATTAGCACTAGGAACACGCCGAACTTCCTGCCCTCCATTGCTATCCTGGAGAGTATGCTATATGTTAATGTCCTTCTACCGTTACCTGGGGCGAAACGGTGCGCCTCCTCAACAACAATCACCACTGGGTAGGGGTACTTGGGTCCAGGTAACCTTCTCACGTAGTTTATCCTAGCTTTAAGAACCCTATTGAGTATACTGTATGCTACATGGTCCTGAACCGAGTCATCTAAACCCGCTAGATTAATCACTGATGCATGCCTAGCCTTAAGTAATTTAAGTAACCGTGTGCTTAAGGGTGAGTAAACCCCAAGTCTCCTAAGTTTCCTAACATACCTCCTAGCCGCTAATGCTGCATGACGACCCGCTGATTCGTTAGTTAGGTTATTAAGCTCAGAGAGAACCATGCTGAGTCTCCTGAAGTACTTGTTACCATTCAGGTTACTTGTAGGGTACTTGGTTCCAAATAAACTCTGCAGCATGCCTACCTGTATTCTTCTACCTGAGGCTACTTGAGCCAGCACCTTCTCCATGTTCCTTAACGTCGCCAACTTGGGGTCACCATAGGCCTTAGCCGCCAACTTAACGCAACGGTGAGCCAGGGAGAAGGCTTCCCTAACCCTAATCGCCTTATCATCAATACCTGACACTGAGGCTATGTGGTCAGGGTCAGCCACCATTAACCCAACCCTATAGGTTAAGTCACCGATATGCTGTTTAGAAAGTTTAAAGATTGTTAACCCAACGTTATCCATTTTACTCACAGTCTCCTTAGCCTTAACGTACTCACCATGTGGATCCAGGATTAGCACAGTAGCGCCTAGTTTCAATAACTCCTCAATAACCAATACACTAAGCCAAGTCTTACCATTACCAGTAGCCCCTATTATAGCCATGTGCCTACTAATCGCCTTTTCATTTAAGCAAACTTTAACATCCTGCATGCTTGCTAAGTAACCTATGCATAACCTACCCCTCAGGCCTAAGTATGATTTAACCAGTTCAGGATCAGCCTGATAAACTGGGGTGGACACTGGTGGTGGTGCTTCAGGTAGCTTCAGTAGATCCCCAGTCTTCTTACCTATTATGAGTAGCTTAACTAGGACAGTCTCCACGGGCTTAACCCCATCATTGAAGACCACTGGTGCCAGGGAGTCACTGACCCTGTATAATTCACGGTTTATTCCAGTTACCTGAGCCAGGACTTTTGCATCACCATGGTTATAGTAGACGTAGTCAAATAATTTAATGTCATCAGCATGCCTTGGGTTAGCGATTACCGTTAATTCATCCACGCCATTATTGCCAATGATGTAACCCACTGGTTCCATTCAAGTAATCCACATTGCATGTATTATTAAGTATTATTAGTAAGTAGAGTGTGGGATTCCCTTTAAGTTTAAGTTCCTCAAGTACTGGCGTTAAACAATAGTTCACTAATACTTTAAGACTATACGGAACAGTGAAATAACTCAGTGCAGTTAATTATTCAGTGCCCGACATATTCATGGACTTACTTATTAAGGAACTCAACTCAGTGTCAAGTGAAGTGGAGGGTATTGAGAACAACTTAATCGGCTTAGATGAGACTGTGGATCCACTGTGGATTAAGGTTAATGCCTCAAGCGGCTTCACGAAGACTGTGGCTGTTGATGGTGGGTTACAGGAAGTTAAGTTAAGCAACGGTTACTCACTCAGTATGGCTAGGGCTATTGCGGTCAACAACATGGGTGTTGAACCGATTAGAACCGTTAAGGTATCCCTATTCCCTGAGTCATCACCTGGTGGCATACTAACAATGGGTGTGCTTGAAGTTAATGCAGCCTTAAGGGCTATTAATGAATACGGTGGGTTAAGGTTCGTGCTCATGGATGGTTCACTGTTCGCTAAAATACTTGAAGCACTTCACATAATACTGTTGGGCAGGAACATTGGTGAAATATATGCTATACCTGAGGCGGTGAATTTAATTAACGCCACCTCCAGGTTAATTAATGAGGCAGTTAAGAGGGGGATTAAACTCCTCTTCATTAGTAAGGATAATAGCCTCAGGGTGTATAAGGAGTATTTAATTCTAAGAAGGTTAAGTGAAAGTAAGGTTACTCAGCTTAGGGAGCTGGCTAGTGAAGGGTTGAATTACTACTCAGTCACTTGGTCAAGGGTACTGAGGGCACGTTTCTTCAAACTAATGAAGAACCTTGGGGGGAGCAAGGAATCTCAGTTAATAAGTATGCTTCTTAATCAATCAGTAAGTGACTCAATAATACTCTTATCGTCATTACGTAGGGTTAACTTGAATCACGGTATAGTGAAACCCATGATAATAAGCGGTGGTTTAAGTCCACGACTAAGCCGTCTAACTGAATCAGACCTAGATTCCCTAATAGAGAGGAGACTTAATGAGTCATTGATAATGAGGGGGATTAAGCCAAGTCTAGATTCCTCAACATTAATTAACCTACCTCAAGTAGCCTTAACCTACGTAGCGGTCTCCCCGAATGATTCACCAATACTCGTGGAATTACCTGTAATGGATGGTGGCTTCCTGCAGAGACCCAAGATTAGGGATCCTACCAACGTCAGTGAACTCATTGAAGTTTCAGGGCTAATCATTAGCGATTACGTTGACCCAGTTAGGTATAATGGCCTATTAACGTTGGCTCACGTTTACGCCAACTTCACTGTTAACCAATTAAGCGAATACATGGCTATACTTCAAAGTAAGCTTGGGTTAAGGTTCTCAAGGAGACTTGGCCTAACAATACTTTAAGGCTCCATTACGGAGTATTATTGAACAAGGAATGACGAATGAATTAAAGGACTCATGGTTAATTAGGACTGGAAGCATTTAAAAATGATTAAGCAATCACTATAGTCTAATGAAAGTCTTCGTAAAAGAGCTTAGGTACACTTCCAGGAGGCAGGTTGAGGTCATTGACATCACCAGTGACGTTGAGAATGCTGTTAATGAGAGTGGGGTTAAGAATGGTATTGTTTTAGTCTTTGCCCCCCATGCCACAGCAGCGATTATACTTAATGAGGATGAGAGTGGGTTGCTTAAGGATATTGAGGATAAGATTCTTGAATTATTCCCAAGAAGGGGGAATTATAGGCATAATTTAATTGATGATAATGCTAACTCGCACTTAGCAAGCGCCTTCCTGGGGCAGGGTAAGGTAATACCCCTTGTTAATGGTTCATTAATAAGGGGCACTTGGCAGAACATACTCCTGGTTGAGCTTGATGGACCCAGGGCTAGTAGGAGGGTGATGGTTGAGGTGATTGGTGAGTGAACAACATTGAAGTATTGGTGACTTACCTAATAATAGGTTTATCAGCGTCAATAGCCTTAAGCATCATTGCTGTTAAGGCTAAGGTAATAAGGAGAAGCGCCATACCTCAATCAGTGCTTGTCGGTACCCTAGTAACCTTATCAGGGCCTCCATCAGTCCTCCTCTTCATCCTATTCCTCCTATACGCAACAATAGTCACTAGACTAGGTAAGGAACCTAAGGTTAAGCTCGGCATAGCCTACGACCTAGAGGGTAGGGGGGCGCGTCAAGTTGCTGCAGTGGGCTTTACACCATCAATAATGGCCATGGTGAGTTCAGTCACGTATGCAATAGGCTTGGTAACAGTAGCCAAGATATTCTTAGTATCCTACGTAGCGTCCTTAGCGGCAACATCAGCTGACACGTGGGCTAGTGAAATTGGGGTACTTTCTAAGAGTGAACCGTTCTTAATCATAATGCCTAAGGCTAAGGTGACGCCAGGTACATCTGGTGCGGTTACGTTGCTTGGAGAGTTAAGTTCACTGGCTGGTTCAACAGCAATTGCCTTAACCTACTTAGTCTTAGCTGTAGTATTCAATAGGTCACCTGGTTGGATCAAGTTCAACTGGGATACAGTTAACCCATCAATGCAAGTAATCCTACTGGTACTTGCGCTGGGTTACCTTGGGGAGGTTATGGATAGTTTACTGGGCGCCTTAACGCAACCTAAGTATTACTGCGATAGGTGCAGTATGGTTACTGAGCAGGAGATCCACACGTGTGGGAGTAAGACTAGGTTAATTTATAATCCTAGGATTAAGTTGAGTAACGAGGACGTTAACCTATTAACTAGCCTAATAGTAGCCGTTATTGCGGTGCTGGTTAGTTTAACATTCAGCCGTTTATTAGGTTAATTAACCAGCTTAGTTACCTTTAGCACGTATATTCAGGAATCATACTCCTGAGTATTCAGGACTAGATAACGTATACTTAGTGAATCATACCTTGTTAAATAGGGGGATTCCAGTTAATTCATGGCTCAGGAACGCGCAAACTACCCCTCTGACTTTAGGGAGGTTGAAAGGTGGGTTAGTGAGGCCCTCTACAGGTCAATTAGCAGAGCCATGGGTACCTGCGTCAGCTTCACACCTAAGACACTGCTTGAGTACATTAATAAGGAGAACGTTATACCAGTCGTCCTGACCCTAATTAAGCATATCCTTGAGGAGCTTTATAGGCATGGATTACTGGAGAAGGATCAAAGTAGAAGCATTGTTAGGTACAGGGTATGTAGGAACAGCCCACTGTGGAACCTAGCCAAGGATAGTCAGGACCCGTCAAAAATACTGACCCTCCTAATGACCATAGTGGAGTAGTTAAGGCGCTAGCAGTATTTTACCTATCCTGGACCCGGATTGAAGAGCATTAAGGGCTCTTCCAAAGTCCTGTAGCGGATACTTAGCGGCTACAATCGGCTCCAGCCTACTTAACCTAGCCATATTGAACACTGAAACTACATCACTCCTATTAGCCGCTATATTACTCACTATGGTTATGTCCTTAAGTATTACATAACCCAACCTTAATTGGTATGATTCATCAGGGTTCACATTACCCACAAGCAGCATCCTACCACCAATTCTAAGACTCCTCAAGGATTCACCAATAGTGGGTGTGCCCACTGTTTCAATTACTACATCCACACCATCACTTATGCTCCTTTTAACCTCCTCACTAAACCTTGAACCAACAATAACACTATCAGCAAACCTACCTAAAACCTCAGCCTTCTCCTCATGACTGGTGACGGCTATTACCCTAGCCCCCATGGCCTTGGCAAGTTGAATAGCATGAACACCAACACCACCACCTGCGCCAGTTACAAGCACAGTCTCACCAATGCTTAACCCAATCCTCCTAAGCCCCTTATGAATCATGGCTAATACACACGGTGTCAAGACAGCTAACTCATCACTAACCCAGTCAGGTACCTTAACCAATGAGTTACCAGTGACCCTAGCATACTCAGTGAAGAAACCATCAATCTCCTCACCGAAGCTGAGCCTACTCCTACAGTAAGCCTCCTCTCCCCTTAGGCACATGTCACATGCACCATCCACACTGTGAAGTATGGGTACAACCCTATCACCAGGCTTAAACCTAGCATCATTAGACTCCTCAACAACACCCACAGCCTCATGGCCGAGCACCACAGGGTACTTCATCCTTGGGTAATAACCCCTCAACTGGAGGAGGTCCCTATAACACAATGCAGCATACTTAATTTTAACAAGAACCTCACCAACCCCTGGAACCGGCTTAGGTAATTCCATAACATTAAACTTACCCTTCTCAGTCACTACAATTGACTTCACGGGCTAGCCAGTACCCAGTATTATTAAGTATTTAATGTTAATTAAACTGCAATGTGCTTAAAGAATTGGATAAATAAAGATTATTTTAATTTTAAAGTAAGAGGTAATTAACTTACCTCCTTCTTAACGCTATTACTGCAGCCACTGCCGCTATGACTACTACGATTACTATTATTCCCGCTATTATTGTTGCGCTTACTACTGGTTTCGCCACAGTCACTGTACTAACTGTTGTTACTGTGGTTGGTGTCGCCGTGGTCACTGTTGTTGTTGCCGTAGTGGTGACTGGAATCGTTGAAGTAGTAGTGTAAGTCGTAGTAGTGCCACTGACCACGGTAGTGGAGGTGACAACAGTAGTAGTGGAAACAACGGTAGAAGTAACAACAGGGGTAGTGGAGGTGACGGTGGGTGTCTTAAAGGATACGTGAGTTAAGAGTGCATACCATCCTGGTGTCTCATGCTGCTCTAGGTTAATCCAAATTGACGAGTCATTAACAGGCCAGTTAATGTACTGAGTATTAACGAAGACAACACTGGTACTCCAATCTAACTGAATAAACCATGGGTACTTATTAATACCCCACATGGTGTCCGCAATGCATTGAAATAGCCTAGGTGGCGTTACAGCTTGGTAACATACTTGAGCTAGGCTAACTGAGGTTCCATTAGGGAAAACGATAACATTATCCCAATGGGTAATATTATACGTTGCAGTTGGACCGGAGAAGTAGTTGCTTTCAGGGAAGAATGACGGAATATACGGTGAATAGGAGTCACTGTAGTAGGAGAAGAATAAGTCATATTTACCCTGGGCCACAATAGTCTTATATTCTGAACTTGGGAAAACAACCACCGTTGTTGGTATTCCGAAGCTTGTTAATGCGCTTGCTATTTCATTAGCTAACGTTAACTGTGGTGGTGCTGCCCCTGACCCTATGTATATTGTTAGTGTGAATTCTGAGCCATTAGGCGTGTACCAT
>NZ_JAGDXD010000062.1 GCF_023256255.1 Caldivirga sp.
GGGGGCTAGGATCCAGTAAGGCAAGTACACTATGCCCACTGGACCCCACGTTAATATTACGGCAGTTCTATTTATGACGTAGGCGATAGCCTGCCTAACAGCAGGAATATTGAAGGGGTAGTACATAGGTAATGAGAAGCCGAAGGCCGATATGTCAGGCATTATTACGAAGCCGTATAGCCCAGACTTATTAATTGTTTGATCTATTGAGTATGGGGCTGCCCAACCGAATACGTAGAAGTCCTTGTGGGCCAGCATTAAGCCAGCTAACTGTGAGTAGCTTGAGAAGGTTATGAAGTTCTCAAGCTTCGGGTAATACTGCCATGTGTGGAATGGGTAAACTTGATCCCAGGCAGCTAGCACGCTTGGTGGATCAAGCTTAACTATGATGTAGTTCGATATAACGCTAGATACATAATATGGACTAAGACCCCAGTAGGGAGCAACAAACTCAGTGATGTTTTTACTATATGCCAAGGCTTGTGAAGCATTCATGGTTTGCAGCTTCTCAACGATGGGTTTCCATACTGGCCATGGCGTCTCAATCCAAGTTATAAGCATCCATATCCACTCCGTGGGTGACCAACGATCAAGATGGAACTCAATCGTATAATTATTCAACACTATAATGTCCTTATCAGCATTCTGGGGGCTAATCCAAGGAGACCAACCACTGAATGCCTTAGCGGTAATGTAGAATTGAGCATACACATCCCATGCAGTGAATGGTATTGTTGCAGTACCATTGAACCAATATAAGCCCTCACGCAGATACACAATTATAGTCCTATTTTGGGGAAAAATCTCCCAGGACTTAGCCAATATGGGTAGGAATTCATTAGTAGTTGGGTTGAAGGCTGCTAAGGGTGACCATGTTCCAGCGAAGTATAGTAAGTTACCTGAAGCCCATGGATTCCACCATGGTGCTGGCCAAGGCGTAACAAGGGTATAGTACCATGGTGCCACAACCTCAAGCGTATAAGTTGGACTAGACGATTGCTGCGCATAGGCCACACTAAGGCTATATGCTACTGCTATTACCAACACCACCATTATTATATATGATTTTTTACTAACTAACATAGTATCCTTCTTTAGGATAACTTTTTAAATTTTATCGCAACGAATAAAAACATTTATATAAATCAAATATTAATATAAAAGTAAAAATATGCGGTAAATTACTTGTAAAAATAAACTGCTCAAGTTCATCATACTGAAGGGATAATCAATTGAATTATTGAACCTTTTAAAATGACTAGTGAGGGTAGTAATGCTATGTTGTCTGTTAAAACTTTTTCTTTACTATCAGCTTAAATGAACCTTAAGCCAAGTAGCCATTCTTCTTATTATGTCCCTCCTAACCTCATAGTCATCAAAAGTATGCCCACTTTTATCAAGCAAGATTAATGTTTTGTCGCTAAACTTAACTCTATCGTGGAACTCCACTGATTGTTGGTAGGGTACCGCTGAGTCATCTTTAGAATGAATTATCATTATTGGTACCTTAATCAACTCTGCTACATCCATTGCGTTGGAGTTAGCCAGTTTAAGAGCGTTACTTAACTTAAGCCTATAGGCCCCGAAGTAGAAGTAGTCACCTCTGGCACCCTGAGTTATTCCCCTATTTAACCCCGAGAAGTCTATCGCTGGTGAGAGGAGGATTAACGCCCTGGGTACGCTCTGCATCTTAGCGTAGGTCTTTAACGTTATGTAGCCACCCATGCTTAAGCCCAATAACGCTATCTTACTTGAGTCTACAAAGCCAAGCTTAAGAACATGGTTAACCATGAATTCTGCATCATTTAATGCATTATCTATGTCGAATTCCTCAAATGGCCCTGAACTATCACCGTGATTCCTATAATCAAACCTAACGACCACAAAGCCGCCACTGCATAATTCCCTGGCAATATCTACGTAAAGTCTACCGGCCTCAATATGTGTCCCTGTGAAGCCATGAAACATGATTACTGCAGGATGCTTACCATCATCCTCAGGCTTATCCACAATATTGAAGATCCACCCATCGTTAAGGTTTATCACCGACGGAGACTCAACACACCTCATAGTAGATGCATTGTCACTTACTTTTATGTATTACCTTTCAACAAATGGTTATTAATAATTTATGTCACACTTTAACGTTAATTCAGTAGTAAAGTGATATCCTAACTTGCATATCAACTAAGAATTAACCCCAAAATGCGATTAAGGCAACTGGTAAAGCCACGAATTAATAGGGAGATACTACCCTTCACCAGAATCACTATATCAACCTTAAACTGCACTTAACTCAGCCTTGGCTTAATTTAGTAGCACAATAATCAGGTTGTTAAGCATGATGCATAAGTGGTTACGTACAAGCACACCTACAGGATACGATTAACTCAATCCCAGGATCATTCTCTGACGGCCCCGCCGGGATTTGAACCCGGGTCCTACGGCTTAGAAGGCCGCCGCTCTAATCCATGCTGAGCTACGGGGCCTGGAGTAAGCTAACCTTGAGCTTATTTAAAACTTAACTGGATTATTAAACATCACAGTTAAGCCACCTTTAAATTTTCATTTCATGGACTAGAATAAGTTTTCCCAAGTATTGGGAAGGATTTAACGCTGTGGGAACCTGGTGCTTTTAATGACTTTCCTTATATCGAAAACGAATATGGGCTTCCACCCTAGTTTACTTAGCCTACTGCTTACTTTGCTTATTAGGCTTCTCTCGTATGAGGCGAGGAGGACTAGCTTAACCTCATTATCCTTCATGTATAGGCGTGCTAGTATTATCCCCCTGCTGGATGGCCAGTCATTATACTCAAGGCCTACATCATTAGTTAACATTGATCCATATTTACTTACTAAATCGTGTAGTTCATTCTCAACTTCATTAAGAACCTCAAATTGGCTCTCCTCCACGTTTACTTGACTTAAGCCAACAACGCTTAAGTCGAAGTAAACCATACGCTTATCGCCATGCACTTCAAATAATGCTACCCCCTGCATACTTTACGGGGGCATCTTCAGGATTGGGTTTATAAACTTATTTCCTCTAATAACGCTGGCTTATAGGCTTATTGAAACTTATTAATTACGCTATGGATTTGCAGGGTGGCTTTGATGGGTCATTAACCCTAATACCGAATAAGTAGCAGTAACCCTTATTTACGCCATAGTAGACGCAATCATTGCAGTTATCAGGCCTACCATTAACTATCTTAAACCCAAGCCCTCCAGTGGCGGCTGGTATTGCTATTGTTTGCTGCACCTGTGAAGGCTGGGGTGCAGTAGTTAATGGTGGTAATACGGTGGGTTGTGGTAAAGTTTGAGGAGTCGGTGGTTGGGGTGGTGGAGGCGGGGTTTGCGGTGTTTCCTGAGGTGGTGGGGGTGTAATTGGCCTAATGGGTTGGGGTTGAATAGCCTGAGGCGGTGGAATCTCGGGTGGGGGCGGTTGGGGTATTGGTTGGGCCTGGGGCATGGGTGATACTGCTGATGGTATCTCTATGTTGAATTCTTCCTTAAGCTCCTTAGCTAACGCTGCCCTAATAACGTCCATTGTTAATTCATTACCCTCAGCGACCTTCCTATCATTAATAACCATAGCTGGGAATGACGAAACACCATCCTGTCTCATCCTAACTATCAGTGACTTGTATTGACCAGGTATCCTGCCTTCAGGCTGATCAAGGTACTTAATAACGTCCTCAATAACGTCACTCCTAACTTTAATTATAGTTAACCTAACCTTATCCTCACCAATACCCCTCTTAGCCAACTCAGCCTTAATGTCATTAACAATGGCCCTAACTTCATTTTCAATTGACTCCGTCCTCCCGGTAATGGAGTAAAACCTAATAATCATTGCAGTACTAGCTAGGTGGAGATTTATATTTCTAGCGTGTGACATTTTACTAGTAGTCCCTGGCCTTAAAGGGCTTGCCTCAATGATCTTTAACTGGTTTAAGGCTTATGATCCATGAATCGCAGATGGGCGAGGGGTAATGGGTTTAATTACTGGCAACACTAAGCCTGTGAATCATGTCCTGGATGATATTAGATTACTGATGTGCACTATTGACTTAACGATATCCTTAATGGCATCCCTGTACGTTAATTTACCTCCAGTAACCTTCTCAATAATGCTTACTGCGCCAGTTCGACTGAAACCGGTTACTCCTAGGAATCGGCTTAGGAATAATGAGTCAACGCCATAAACCACGTACGCTACCATTAATGCGTGTTTATTGTCCCTGAGGTAATTAGCCATGAGCATATTGTAGCGTTCAGTTGGGTTACTGTACCTTAGTGATAGGGCTGCCAATGCCCCACTTAACATTGCTTGAAATATTCCTTCACCAGTGACTGGGTCTGCTAAACCTAACGCATCTCCGGTTAGCATGATTCTACCCACTGATACTACGGTAGGTGGCTTGTAGGGTATTAGGTGGCCCATTATTCTGCCTGGTTTTAAGCCAAGTTCACCAATGTAATTAAGCAGTAAATCACTGTACCTTCCCTTTAGGGCTGAGCCGAGCCCAACATCATAGTAACCATGGCTCAGTGGGAATAGCCAGGCGTAACCCCACTTAATTCTAGTGAAGTCAAGTATGCAGGCGTCCCCAGTATTAATGCTTAGTTCACCTGAGGCTATGTTCATTAGAGCTAATGCGCTTGACTTAGGCGTTATGCCAATTGATCTACCAACCCTTGATGGTGCTCCATCAGCCCCAATAACCCACTTAGCCTCGTATATACTATTCCTACCTATGACCTCAACCTTATCCTGCGTTTCCTTAACCTTAAGGACCTCGTCATTAACGTACTCAACACCATTATTAACAGCCTCATTAAACATGAATTCATCCAACCTCTCCCTTCTTGATACCCTTATCATAGGTTCCTTAAACCTCATGGCGAATGAACCAGCCTGCGTCACTGTAACCACTTCATCACACTCATGCTCAATTACTTCACTTAAATCAAGCCCAAGCAGTCTTGATAAGGCAATAGTCTTAGGTGTTAACCCCCCACCACATGGCTTAGCCCTGGGGTGCCTAGACTTATCAATAATCAATGCCCTAATACCAAGCCTAGAGGCTACTAGGGCTGCCGTATTGCCTGCTGGTCCACTGCCGACGATTATTAAATCATGCATAATGCCCTAAACCCCACGTGACTTAACCCTAATGCCGTATTTAAGAATTCCACAGTAGGCAACAATAGCAATGATTAGTATTACTAATAGGGGGATTAGCCAAAGCCGCATGCCTACACCTCTAATGATTAATACATAAGTGTACTTATAGACACTGGTGTTACCGGCATACAACGTTATTACTAAATCATACTTACCGCTAGTCCAATTACTAATATTAATCATCATCTTACTTGAATTTAACGGTATGCCCATTACCTTACCCTTAACTGCAGCAACCCATCTTGCCTTACTTGGCGTTACGCTTATAATTAACTTACCGTGCCTTAAGCCCACTGATGCATTTATGAGCCATAGGTAGGTTGAATTCACCCTACCTGGCATTTGACGCACTACACCATTAATGTATTTTTCACTTATCCCAGCCACAGGGTTAACTGACTCACCTGTGTCGAAGGATCTAGATTGCCCACCCACCACGGTAAACCAATCATTGGAGTACCTGTATAGGAGCATTATTGTGGCGTTCCACTCATTTACATACAATTGAGCCGCAGCAGTGTAGCCTCCAACAACCCACTCAACGTCATTGCTTAGGTTACCTGGGTTGAATCCGCCAATGGTTATGTAGGCCCTTGTTGAATTAACCTTGATTAATACACTATCGTACTTAACCCACCCTGTATCAAACTGTGTGTTATTCAGCCTGTACCAGTAATTCACGTTAACGTAGCCATGCGTTAAGTTAACAGTAACCATGCATGATACCGTGAAGGGTGCCTTAACAAGCATTATTGGTGGCGCCACATACCTATAGTAGGCGGCGTAGGATTGGTAACTTGGGAAGCTCCTATTACCGCTTATTAATTTAACATTAAGGTAAGCGTTAACTTCAGTAATATTCCATAGGTCATCCCAGAACCAAACCATGTAGTATGTTCCGTTGAACTTCTCAAAGTGAGCGATATCCTGAATCCAGAAGTATTGAACACCATTAGTGACTACTAGGTTTAATTGAACACTAGCCACATTACCTGGGGCAAAGCCTATTGAGGCGAAGGATGAGTTATAGAGCGTTAAGTAACCCATTACAGCGTTAACGTGATACGTGTAAGTTACTAGGGTACCATTCCACAATTCTGCTGTACCATTATCCGATACACCAACTGCGTTAATTGCATTAACCACGGTGATGGAGATCGTAAGAATAATGATGGCTAGTATTAGTACTAGTTGCCTCATTACTACGTTAAGGGTAGTTTAATGGCCTTACCCTCCATACTGCTCCTGTAAATAGCCTCTATTATTTCCTGTGCCTTAACAGCATCATCAACTGTTACGCTTAGGGGGCTACCCTTAGCTACGGCGTCAATTAACTCATCTAATGTAGTCCTCTGCACCCCCTGAACCCTAGGCTTAACCCACCCACCTTGATCCCTCGTGAAGTACATTAAACCCAACTCAGTCCTCACTAATGAACCCTTCTCACCATAGACCTCTAGAGGAGACCATGGTAAACCCTCAATGACTTGAGTCCAACCAGCATCAAGTATCCCCAAGGTACCCTTAGAGAACCTTAATATACCAACACCCTGATCATCAATATTGTAATTGCCTGTGAAATTGTTCACTAGGCCATGCGCCTCGACTGCATCATCATTGAGGAGGAATCTTAGTAAGTCCGCGCCATGTATGCCTAGGTCTAGGAAACCCCCACCCCCTGAGTATTGGCTCACGGTAAACCACTCACTCCAACCCTTAAACCACTTGTCAATTGCACCAGGGTGAGCCACCCTGATCCTAATCATGCTTACTCTGCCTAAGACGCCGCTTGCTAGGATTTCCCTAGCCTTGGCGTTCTCCGGATTAAGCCTTGAATTGAAGCCCGTGGTGAATAGTATACCATGCCTCTTAACGATATTACTAATATCAACAGCATCCTTAAAGTTAATGCCGATTGGTTTCTCACAGAAGATGTTAATGTTATTCTCGGCTAACAGTTCAATGTAATTCCTATGCTTAGAGGTTTCAGAATCAACAACAGCTACGTCAGGCTTAGCCTTAATTAAATCATTAATATTGTCGAATAGCCTAAAGCCATACCTATTAGTGTAGAACTTGGCCCTTTCAGAATCATCATCATAAACCCCAATAACCTCTACATCAGCCTTCTCAGTCCTCCTCCTAATCAACTGCTCGGCGTGACTTGGAGCGTGGACATGGGCAAAGCTTACTATCGCTACTTTAATAACCATGTTTAAGCACCTTTAGCGTACTGGTTTAGTATAGGCTTAACCTCATCAGGTATTGTTAACTTAACCTCAGTACCGCCTTGCCTAGCTGACTCATATATGGCCTCGAGTATGAATTGCTCATAAACATTCTCCCTTGGGTCTATTGGGGATGGCTTACCATTAGCCACAGCATCAATGAATTTACCAACCTTATCCCTCCACGGATCCCTGTTAGGTAATTGAACCGTGGTTGTAGTCATGTGACCCCACTCATCCCTATAAACCTCAAGTGGATTCAACTTAATACCACCCCTAGTCCCCATGTAGAATGGCCTACCTAACTCATTATTGTGCATTGCCCAAGCCTCCTTAAGTATTAGTACACCACCATTCTTGAGTATAATCTTGGCTACAACGAAGTCCTCAACCTCAAATCTCTCAGTATCCCAAGCACCCCACCCACCCTCAACAATGGCATCCTTACTTTTACCAATACCGGTGAAGACATGACCACTAATCCTCTCCACCTCAGGGAAGCCTAGGATATTCATCGCATTATCTATTGCGTAACAGCCTAAGTCAAGCAACACACCACCACCAGCCATTTCCTTAGTGTAGAATGTTGGAGTTGTTGGAATACCTCTACGCCTCTTACCGTCAGCTAATGTTTCACCATAGTAGAATTCACCAAGTAAACCACTTGACACTATTCTCTTTGCTGCAATAATCTGGGCTTCAAACCTATTCTGAAAACCAACCTCAAGAACCTTACCTGAGGACACAGCTGCCTTATACATTTCAAGAGCCTCATTAGCTGTTGAAGCCATAGGCTTCTCAACAAGTACATTAACACCATGTTTAAGCGCATATATTGTTGGCTCAGCATGAAGCCTATGAGGCGTTGTAATACTCACAGCATCTAAATTAAGCTTATCAATCATCTCCCTATAATCAACAAAAACATTTTCCTGGGGAATATTCCACCTCTTGGCAAATTCAAGACCCCTCTCCTTAACTATTTCGGCAACCCCCACTAATTCAACATTAGGAAGCTCCTTATAGTACCTGGCATGAACATTAGCAATGCCACCAGCACCTATGAAACCAACCTTAACTTTGGTACTTAAGCCCATAGCATAGAAACCTCCCTAGTATTTTAAAGCTTTAAAATGCATGCATTTAAGGTAAAAACTTTATATTTTAATATTAAACCACATTCTGCATTCTAGCTTCTTATCTTCTTCTTAGTGCTATTATTGCTGCTACTGCAGCCACCACTATTA
>NZ_JAGDXD010000063.1 GCF_023256255.1 Caldivirga sp.
TTGCTAAGGCCAGGAAGATTCGACAGAATAATATACGTACCACCACCAGACAAGGTTAGTAGGTTTGAGATACTTAAGGTGCATACTAGGAACGTGCCCTTAGGTAAGGATGTGGATCTATGGAGGCTAGCTGACCTACTTGAGTACTACACTGGGGCTGACATTGAGCTACTGGTTAGGGAGGCCGCATTAATGGCTCTTAGGGAGGATCCAAACGCAACTGAGGTCAATATGGAGGACTTCTCTAAGGCTATGAATAAGATTAGGGCCACCTTAACGCCAGAAATGATTAAGTTCTATGAGTCATGGTGGGACAGGTTTAAGACGAGTCAAGTTAGGGTTAGGGAGCAGAGGAAGGCTGAAATATTCATTTAATCTGCAAAACCTTTAATAAGCCTTATTTTTCACTAGGCTTGAATGAGTAAGCCATCATTCCCTCTTCACTACGTTATATACCAGTACCTTAAGATGAAGAAGGAGTCGTCGATTAAGGATTTAATGCAGGCTTTAAAGGCGTTCGGCTACGAGAATGTGGATGAGAGTGAAGTACTTAAGGTGTTGATGAGGCTTGAGTTAAATGGCCTAGTGGCTGTTAGCACTGATAGGAAGTATAAGTACTATATTAGGCTTAGGCAGTGATTACGTTGAGTTTAACTTAGTG
Organism: Caldivirga sp.; assembly: GCF_023256255.1. Lineage (NCBI taxonomy): Archaea > Thermoproteati > Thermoproteota > Thermoprotei > Thermoproteales > Thermoproteaceae > Caldivirga > Caldivirga sp. Next base: position 662 of record NZ_JAGDXD010000063.1, read on the forward strand.
AACCCCCTTTAACCTACCCTTGACTGCTTCAACGTCTGACTTAGTTACCTTAGTGTACTTGGTGAATAGGTGAATTGGAACGTAGGCAAACCTATCCTCCCTCCATGTTGGCCAAACCTTACCATCAATAGCTATCTTAGCTCCACAGAACCTGCACCTATTATCCTCAGTTAAGTTAACTTCAAGTATCTGGAATCCATTCCTCCTAATCACTACGTTACCGCAGTTGGGGCAGTAGGTGTTCTCAAGCTTATGACCTGGAACATTACCTAGGTAAACGTACCTAAACCCCATCCTTCTTGCTAATTCAGCATGCTTCTCAAGGGTCTTAACTGGAGTTGGCGGTAGGTTACTGAGCTTGTAGTCAGGGTGGAATCTGAGGAAGTGTATTGATACGTCTGGTCCCAGGTAATCCATGATTCTCTTAAGCATTTTCTCCGCGTCCTCAAGCTTATCCCCAATCTCAGGAACAACCAAGTCCGTTATCTCAACGTGAATCCCCTTATCCCTCATTTCCTTAATCGACTGGAATATTGGTTCAGGGTCAGGAACCATTGAGTACTTCCTTAAAAACTCCCTATTCGCATTACCCTTAATGTCAACTGTGGCGGCATCAAGAAACCTTGATAAGTAGTCAACAGCCTCATCAGTTAAGAAACCATTGGTGACGAAAGTATTGAATAAACCCCTCTTCCTAGCCAATAAACCAACGTCATGGGCAAACTCAGCGAAGACTGAGGGTTCATTATAAGTGTACGTTAAGCCCTGCGCCCCATAGCTCTCAGCGAGTTCAATAATAAGTTCCGGCGTTACCTCAAAACCCTCCCATAAACGTCTTTGGCTAATGTCAAAATTTTGGCAGAATTGGCAAGCCCAGGAGCAGCCATAGGTGGACATTGATAAGACACTTGAGCCTGGGTTAAAGTGGAAAAGAGGCTTCTTCTCAATAGGGTCAACGGCTATTGCTGATAATTTACCGTAAACAACCAGGAATAGCTTACCACCGAAGTTAGCCCTAACCCCACAGAACCCAACCTGCCCATCATTAAGCCTACACCGCCTAGCACAGGCAGTGCACATAACCACTCCTCCACCTAAATCACGCTGTAGTTCAGCCTCCTTCACACTTAACTAACTACCATAAGGGATTAATAAATCGTTCTGGCTATCCTCCCTATCCCTAGAAGGGTGGTTTAGCCCCTCGCTTGCGTCATCATTGGTCACGGCTGGGTGGTCAAGGTGGGCAGCAAAAAGTCATGGTGTAGACCAGTGGCTGAGAACTAAAATAATTATTAAGGATTAGTAAACCCTCGTCTATGAATGACGAAGCTTTAAGTACGGTCGTAAGGTATTAAAAGCTGGAATTGGTTAAAGTTAAGGATGAGAATCAAGCACCTCCTAATCCTGGTTATGGCATTAGCGGTGGCGTTAGTAGTAGTGGTAATGTTTAATGAAGTCTCTGGAGGTAAAGTTAACGTTTATGAGCCTAACCTTGGTTTAGGGGGATTCAGCATTAAGGTACCTATTTATGGAAATGGATCAACCATACCTAGTTCATACGCCTGCAATGGGGTTAACTTCACATCCTCACCACCCGTAATCATAAGCAATATTCCCCCAGGCACTAAGTCACTCATGGTTATTATGATTGATGTAGACGCCAACATGTTTATACACTGGGCCCTAATAAACGCACCACCAGTATCACTAATACCACCCAACCTACCTCACTCATTTAATACAAGCTTCGGTGAGCAGTTGATTAATGACTTCGGTAATGTGGGCTTCAATGGCCCCTGCCCACCCAGTAGGCACACGTACATTATCATAGTCTATGCCCTAGACTCCATGATTAACATTAAGGGTGGTAAGTACACTTACGTTCAATTAGTGGGTATGATTAAGAACCATGTTTTAGCCACTGCCCTATGGATTGGTTACTACGGTTAAGAAGAACGAGGACCATTAATTCATGGAGGCGAACTACTAATACGGCTAAGCCATGCTCTTAATAAAACGTAATTCACCATAATCATGCTCACGATGGTTAACATCATTGAGTCCAAAAATGATATGCTTAAAATTTGGCCACTGGTTAAGGGTATTAGGCTAACCACGTAGTCAACAAGCGGCTTCCAAGCATCCGTAATGTAGTAAAGTGTGAATAGGGCTATGGATAAGGCCATGTTGAGGACCATGGTTAATTTACCGGCCTTAGTGAGTCTTGCAATGAGTAGTGAAGCATACAGTAATTCCTCAATTACACCTAGGATTAGTGGTAATGTATACTGCGATGAAAGTAAAACTAAGGGTAGTAGTGAAGCTAGGCTAAGTGTAACGTATTCGCAGTATCTGGGCTTAATAATGAGCAGGAGCGGTAGTAGTGCAGCTAGTGGTATCAATGGTAAGTAGCCGGTAGTTACTATTAGAGCCATGCCGATAATAATCATTAAAATCAACGTAAGCCTGCAATTATCCATTTAAACCACCAAAGCCTCAATACCCCTCCTCCTCAATTGAATAACGTAATTAGCCTTCTCACTAGGTATTATTGCTAAGTGCCCTGCAGCGTTAATTATGAAGTAGTCCCACCCCTCCTCATTGAGCTTAGGATTAGGGTATATGACCCAGGCGGCTTCATCACTCGGTACATTAATTAACCTACTCAGTCTCCTAACCTCATCCTCATCCCTAGCCCATGAGTAAGCATCCACGAGCAAGCCCTCAATAAGGGGTACTTCACCCATACTTACGTTCACGCTCTCCGATATACCTGGTCCAATTAAAAGAACCCTAATTAACCCATGTTGCCTAGCCAGGTTCTCAAGAGCCATAAGAACCCTATCAATAGGCCTATCCTCATCCCCAATTAATAAATCAGGCAGTGCAGGTATAGATACTGTTAACCTAGTCGCCTCCTCGCTGTAATCCTTAGCTATCAGTGAATTAACCTTGGCTGATGATGGCCAATGTATCCTCGAAGCGGGCTTAGAGTAATCATACTCAATAAGCCCCCTATACTCCTCAGCTCCAGTTTCAATAAGCCTTGAGACCCCGGCTTCAGCATCCTTTAATGGCCCTGGCAGAACCATTACTGTTGCCTTCAATTGTTGGAACCTAGATAAGGATAATCCAGTTAAGGAATCATGCGTGATTAGTAGGAAGCCAAGCAACCTAGCCACACCACTCCACTTGAAGATTAACCCATCACCCTTAACCACCACATGCTTCGACACAATAGGCTTCACTTCAATACCAACTGGAGCCTTAACACTAATGCCCTCACCCCTATGTATTGCGTGGGCTGGAAGGTCAACTTTAATGCTCCTTAACTCCACCGTGCGTGACACGTACCATGAGAGTACGTAGGATGTGTAGAAGAGTAGGGCTAGGGAAGCTACTGTGGTTAATTGGGGTACACCATTTATGAAGCCTACGTAGGATACAATAACCATCACCAGTGGTTGAGCCACAGCCCTAACCTGGTCAATAACCTGGCGCCTGGTTACTACCCTTAACGCTGCCTTTAACTTACCTAATACACTTACCACAGTATCTTACCCTTCCTATTTCCTTATTAAACTAGCCTCAGGGGTTTCAACACCCCTTAATACGTCTTCAATAACCTTCTCGGGGCTAACTGATGAGGAGAAGATCCTGTGGGCTAACACGTATGGTGCAACCTTAATTACGTCCTCAGGAATCACGTAATTCCTCTCATGCATTAAAGCCCAAGCCCTAGCTAACCTACTGAGCATTTGAATAGCCCTAGTACTGGCTCCAAGCCTAACACCCTTATACTCCCTAGTTGCCCTCACCACGTTAACTATGTAGTTAGCCACTGGGCGAGTTAACTTAACCCCATCAACCTGGTCAATTAACTTGATTAATTCATCTATTGAAATAACCTGCCTAACTAATTCAACCTTACCCAGGTTAGTGTTCATGCTTATTTGAATCTCCTCATCGAAGCTTGGGTACGTTAAGTAAATCCTAGTCATGAACCTGTCCAGTTGAGCCTCAGGAAGAGGGTAAGTGCCGCTTAATTCCCTTGGGTCCTGGGTTGCAATAACCATGAATGGTTTAGGTAATTTAAAGGACTTCCCACCAATGGTAACCTGCCCCTCCTGCATGGCCTCAAGTAAACCAGCCTGAGTCTTAGGTGGGGCCCTATTAATCTCATCGGCTAGCACTATGTTTGCGAATATTGGCCCAAGCTTAACCTCGAAGTCATTTACCTTAGGGTTATAAACCACTGTACCAACCACGTCACTTGGAAGTAGATCTGGGGTAAATTGAATCCTACTGAAGCTTAGGCTAAGGGTCCTGGCGAAGGCCTTAGCTAAAGTTGTTTTACCAACCCCCGGTACACCCTCAAGTAGGACGTGGCCGCTTGCCAGTAGTGTCGCGAACATTACCATGGCCTCCTCCTCATAACCAATAATAACCTTAGATAACTCAGACAGCATCCTACTAAGCACCGTACCCACTGCTTGAGTATCACTCACCGTAAACACCCCTCGTGGTTAGGTAAAGGTATAGGTAATAAATTAGTAACGCCGGTAACACCAGGAGCGTGCTCACGCCAACGTAGTTGATTACACCATACTTAGTGAGTAATGCCCCTAACCCACCACCACTTGATGACACTGGTAAACCCCTGTAGGGCTTGAAGTCGATCCAACCACCGTAGTAGAACTCAACCCAAGGCAGGTAACCGTACTCCAAGTACTCCCCATCATACTTAACAGGTATTGTGCCTAAAACAACCCTAGCCGGATACCCTGAGGCCCTGTAAAGATACATGGCTGCGGCGCTAGCCACCAATGGACTCCATGGGTAATTCAAGGCGCTGCTTAAGGCTGCTTGAGTAGTCTCATTCCTAAATAACCTAAGTATGGCAGTAGCCTCCTCCATGGGTGTTGTGGCGTTCACCATTATGGGTAATTTAACGATGGATCTATACAGGAGCGCGTATGGGTCATTAATAACGGTAGGTTCAACACCAGTAACCCTGCAGACTTCAACACCATACCCTACCTCACTTACCGGGTTACTTACCGCAAGCACCTTACCGGGTTCAATTAGGAGTAGCTTAGATGAGGGGTTAGTGTACTTAACCTCAATGTACCGTGCAACCACGAATGATCCATTATCATTAACGGGCACTGGTATTGGTATTGCGGTTTCAGGGTGAGTGAAGTAGACGATTACATTATACACCCTGCAGTCGGTTACATTACCTGTAAACATTACTAAGGTATAGGGTGTGTCCTCGAAGGAAACTATAGGCTTCAACGTGTAGTTAAGGCTATAGCCCTTAGTTACATTATCAAACACATAGAACCTAAGGTAAAATGGTATGCTTGACTCAACCTTAGCCACCAATTCAGCTGACTTAGTGATTAGCAGTACGCTTGTTGGAAAAGCATTCCCAAGCCCCAACCCACCCCCGTAAGTGTACGTGTTGAAAACCCCACTGAAGTTTACCTCAAAGGGTATTGGTGTGGAGCCATTGAGTGTTAAGTTAATTGAGGTTAAGTTACGCACCACAGACGTATTGCCACTTAACCTAGCAGTAATGAGGCAATTAGTCCCAATAATGAATGTACCCGTATACCCTGCCCCCACTTGAACTGTGGCATTACTGCCCTTACTCGGTATGCTTACTGTAAGCAGTACCATGGGGCAGGTCATTGAAGCTTCATTAACCGTTAAGTTACCTGTGACGCCAACTACTAATCCATTGCTCGTTGAATTAATGAAGTAAGCCTTATTACCAAGAATGTACATTTTACCGAAGGCCCCCTCGCAGTAAGCTTCACCAAGTCTCATGAACTCCTCAGCGTAGTTACCTAGCAGCGTAACATTGTATACGTTTAAAACACCCTTAACTGGGGTTAACCTAAAGTTAGTGCCATTAAGGGCCATGTTGATTATTGTATTGTTTAGGTTAGGAACCATTAAGCATGATGCGTTCCCCATAATGGACAATAAGGCGTAAGTCATGAGCTTTAGGGAAAGTAATATTAACACCGCCTCAGTCACCTAATGTGTGAACATTAGGAAAGGCTATATATACTTTATTACAGTGGCGCTGATAGTCAGTGTAGTCGCCTCGCCGCTTCTGATGCCTCAGAATGAGACTAGTATAGCGTTAACACCCCTTAACTACTCCATTATCAGGTTCATTCCCCTAAACGTTAAGTACAATGGCTCCCTGGGGGTTCTAATTTTAACGGAGCCGATGGTCTCAAGCCTAATTAATGAGGCTCAAGTCCACTCAGCAATCAACACCACCCAGGCAATGGAATTTAGCGGATTCCTGGTGCTTAATAACAGGCCCTACTTAGCCTACGGTGTAATAGAGGTTAAGCATGAGGCCGTGGGCTTAACAAGGCTAGTAATATACATTAGCATAGCCTCACCCCTCAACCCCATTCAACAATCCCAAAGCCCTCAGGTTAATCAATCCTCACCCCCCAGTTCATTAAACGGTACGAGTGAGGAGTTAGTTAACCCCCTAGGTCCCATTAACCCCTACGTTAACCCTTATCTTGGTAATACAACAATGATTGGCCGCTTCATACCACCTGGTATAGAAAGGCGTGGTGAACCTTACGTTAACACTTCCGCTACTGTGACTAGTACGGTAAATAAAGTGGTTAATGGCTTCACTTCACCAGAATTAATAATACTACCTGCCCTGGCGTTAATTTCCGTAGCCCTCATTATCCTATCCATTAGTGAATTAAGGACTAATGAGGACTGCGCAGTCAATGGAATGAGGAGGGTGGTTAATAGGCTTAACAGGTTCCTTCAAATATATAAGCCTGACTTAACTAGAAGCGAACTATTGAAGTACATATCCTACTACACAAGCGACCGTGAACTAGTGCTTGAGGTGATCTCAACCTACGAGAGACACGTATACGCTGGGGAACCCGTAAACTGCAGGGAGTATAATAAGGCTGTTAAGGCGCTTATCAGGATGATTAGGAGAATGTAATAAAGTGAACAATGATCTACGTGTTCCCACATAATTCATGTATCCTCAAGTATATTGCAGCACCTGAAATGATGCGATTAACCCAGTATCTTGATCCAATACTTGGAAGCGTCCCTTAACACAACACTGTGTTGAATCTGCTCTAGGAACTCCCGTGGCGTTAACGGTATGACTTCAATAAAGTGCTTAAGCCCAAGATCCCACTGGATCTTATTAAGAACATCAAGCCTCTCTAGGAATCTCATCCCCTCGAAGTCCTCCGAAACTATGACTAAGTCAACATCACTTGTCCTTAACCAATCACCCCTAACGAAACTACCAAATAAGTAAGCTTCCCTAATCCTAAACCGTTCATTAACTTCCCTCAGGAATGATTCAACGTCCTTAAGAACTTCCCTCGGTATATTGTTTAACATACTCAACCACCCTCCTCGCCAGCTCTAAAGCCCTCCTTGCCTCAGCCTCATCAACAGACTCACTTGGTAATCCTCCGGCTGCATCAGGGTAGCATGTAACCGTGTAGTACTTATTCAATACGTATAATTGTCGTTCAAGATCACTTGGTAACGTGAAGCCTGACTCCTTAAGCACTCTGTATAATTCAGTAATTGTATGGATCTTCGGTGGATCCTCCCTACGTACGATGAAGAATAATGCTTTAAGAGCTTCCTCAACAGCCTGATGTGCGTGAAAGGCAACCCTAAACCACCTACTAGCCTTAAGCATTATATCAGCGTCGAACAAATCCTCCTCAGCAGCCCTAATCCAAAGTAAAGCCTCTCTACGCATTACGCATCAGTGTGTCTAGGGTAGATTAAAAATTAGTGCTCTTTAACGTTCACACTAGTACGAATTAATCATCACTAAGCTTAATAACTAACCGAGCTAATTTAGTAATTGTGGAGATACCTAAGGAGTTAATAAGAATAATTGAGGAGAAGGGTATTGATGTAGTCGACTTAGTACTAAGTGCAATATCGAGAAGTGACCCATCTGAGAGCATAAAAATAAGGCTAGACTTAGCTAGGAAATACATGAGTGAGGCTAGAGAGTATTTAGTTAAGGGTGATGCTGTTCAGGCTAGTGAGAAGGCGTATAAGGCTGCTGAGGAGGTTATTAAGGCATTGGCTGAGAAGTATAATTTACCGGAATACCAAAACGCCTTAAAGGAAGGAAGATGGTACATCTACCAGTTAAGTTCCGTGGTTAATAAATTATCAGGGGCACTGGGTAACTGGGTAATAAGTGGCTGGAGTAGCGCTTATTTACTTCACGTGTGGGGTTTTCATGAAGCTAAGTTATCTGCAGATGACGTAACCGGGTATATGAGTGAGGTTGAGAAGATGATTAAGGAGGCTGAGAAAATACTAGCACCTTAATGGCTGACTAGGGTTTATTCGGGAAGGAGTTACATGAATCTCTCATGCCTCTGAACCTTGTCTTAAGGTTATTTCCTCACGATCCTGGGTATTAGGCCTGCCCTTATAGCGTGATCCACTAGGATTATTGCCGTCATTGCCTCAGCGGCTAGGATTGCCTTCGGGGCAGTGGATACGTCATACCTGCCGGTGAAGGTTATTGAGACTTCAGTCATCTTCTCAAGGTCAACGGTTCTTTGAGGCTTCCTAACGCTTGGAGTTGGCTTAAAGGCTACTCTAAACCTAATTGGTTCACCAATACTCATACCACCTAGTAGGCCACCAACCCTATTAGTCTCAAGCCTTGGTTTACCATTCCTAAGCACTATTTGGTCATTAGCCTCACTCCCCCTCATCCTAGCCAGCTTAAAGCCTAGGCCGAACTCAATACCTGTGGCGCTTGGTATCGACATCACTGCTTTGGCTAAGTCAGCCTTAAGCTTATCGAACACTGGTTCACCAAGCCCTGGAGGCACCTCGGTGGTTAACACTTCACCAATACCCCCAACACTATCCCCCTCTGTGGCTGTTTTCACTAGAACCTCTGTAGCCTTCTTAACCGCCTCATCATCAATCATCGGCAGGGGCTTCTCCCAAGACTTAACAACATCATTGAAGGTGTAGTCATCCCTACTTATTGACACACCCCCAAGCTCAATTAGGTGGCTTGAAACATTAACGTTAATCACCTGGTTAAGTATAGCCTTAGCCACAGCCCCAGCGGCAATCCTAGCTACAGTCTCCCTGCCACTAGCCCTACCCCCACCCCTAAAGTCATAGAGCCTACCGAACTTCAGGTACCAGGCTAAGTCAGCGTGACCTGGCCTAGGCTTCATCCAAATATCCATGTAGTAGTCTGACTTAGCCCTCCTATTCCAAATCACAATAGCCACCGGCGTACCGGTGGTTAACCCATCCTTAACCCCTGAAAGTACCTGAAACTCCTCATCCTCACAGCGGGGATTTAGTACTGGTATGTGGCAAAACCTCCTCCTGTTAAGCTCACTCCTAATGTAATCCTCACTCAACTGAACCCCGGCGGGAACCCCATCTATGACTACGCCTAATGCTGGTCCATGGCTCTCCCCGAAGGTTGTTACCTTGAAGGCTACTCCAATACTACTCACAGTGACGTATTAGTCTCAGGGATTTTAACAACTGCGTGTTTGCATTAAATAATTAAACAGTCTCAGTTGGCTCCCTCCTCTTAACCGTAATGCGTGAGAGGGTTAATTAACTCCCCTGGTTTAACCACGCTGCCTGGCTTAATGACGCTATTAGCCCCAACCCTAGCGCCCTCGCCTATTACTGCCCCAATCTTCCTATCCACCGTTGTTGTTAACGTTACTACGCCTGGCTCCACCACAGCCTTAGGTCCTATTAATGAGGCGCCTATGAATGATCCCCTACCTATTGTTGCCCTAGGCCCCACTATTGATTCAGTAACCTCGGCATTAGCGCCTATTACTGCCCCCTCCTCAATGGAGGTGTAGTTCCTGAGCAATACCCCTGTCCCCACGTAGGCCCCCCTACCAACGTAAACTGGTCCCCTTAGCGTGCAGTTATGGTCAAGGGTGGCTTCATCATCAATAACCACTAAACCCTCTATTGACGCCTTTGGTGATACCTTAGCCCTAGTGGATATTGTGGATTCCCTTAAACCTGAGAGCAGGTTCCTAGTTAAGTCAAGTAGACTCCATGGTGAGTTAATCCTAGTGAACCAGCCATCCCACAGGTGAACCCCAGCCTTAATGCTACCCCAGTTTAATTCACCACCGGCATCAAGGGCATCGGGCTCAATAGCCATTAATTCTAGGAACAAGTAACCAGGCCCCACACCACTACCTAAGCCCATAACCTTACCCTCACCGTTAACGTTAACCCTTACCCCACTTGACGTATCTTCAACGGCGGTGACGAGAATTGTTGCATCGTAACCCATTGATAGGTGCGTGTTGAGTAAGGCCTCGTAGGCTTCCCTTGGGACATAGTACTCAGTTGAAGAGAAGACTACAGTGGACCCTCTTGGGGCTTCCTTAACCATTGATGTTAAGGTACCCCAGTAATCCTTAGTTAGTTTACTTACCTCAACCCCATTAACGTTAACATTACCTTCAACAGCCGCAATCACCCTAAACGCACCGATTGACCTTAAATTATCCACAACATGCGCTAGGAGTGGTTTACCCATAACGTTAACCATGGGCTTCGGTTCATTAGACAAGCTCCTTAACTCGCTACCATTAGGTGCAATAATTACACCTACTAAGTTCCCCCTCATTACGCATTAAGTCCCCTAAGTCTTAATAACATTTAGCCCCCTTAAACTACTCTACGGTAACAGTCTTAGCGAGGTTCCTCGGCTTGTCAGGGTCATAACCCCTTAATACTGCCGTGTAGTAGGCTAGTAATTGAAGCGGTATGGATTGAATAATGGTGAGTAGGTAAGGTGAGGCATCGGGTGTTTGAATAACCTCGGTAAAAACCTTACCTAACCTGGCGTAGTGCTTACTTGGTAAGATACCTATTGTGTAAGCTCCCCTAGCTGCCATTTCCATGACATTACCCTCAAGGGGGTCTAGGTAATCATCATCAGCGACAGTGAATATTACTGGGAATCCCTGGTCAACAAGGGCTATTGGCCCATGCTTACTCTCACCCGCTGGGTAAGCCTCAGCATGGACGTAGGCTACCTCCTTCATCTTAAGCGCCCCCTCCATTGCTATGGGTAAACCAATCCCCCTGCTTAGGTAATATGCGCTTGCTTTAACCTTAACCTTATCAGCAATGTGCCTAACCCTAGCCTCAACGTTAATCATGGTTGCGTTAACCAGGTCAGGTGCCTGTTCAAGTTCACTCATTATTAGGCTGTACGTCTCCTTACCTATGCCCCCATTGTATAGTGCGGCATTAGCAGCTAATGCCGTGAGTATCATTAACTGAGCTGTGAAGGTTTTAGTGGCTGCCACACTAATTTCAGGCCCGGCACTGGTGTATAATTGGTAGTCGCTTTCCCTAGGTATTGTACTATCAACCACGTTTGAAACAGCCAACACCCTAGCCCCCCTCTCCCTAAATACCCTTGCTGCCATTAGCGTGTCTATTGTTTCACCAGATTGAGACACAGCCACAAGCAAATCACCCTCCCTAACAAGCCTAAGGTACTTCCTGTATTCGGATGAGTTGAAGACATGCGTGTCTAAGCCAGCTAGACCTGCCAATAGGTAATCCAAAACTAACCCAGCATGGTATGAGGTACCACTGGCCGTTATGAAGACCCTCCTAGCCTCAGTAATAATCCTACTCAGCTTACTAACGTAACCCATGTCTAATCCAGCCCAAGTCTCCCTAAGAGCCTTAGGTTGCTCATGAATCTCCTTAAGCATGAAATGCGGGTAACCCTCCCTACTTGCCGCCTCAGGACTCCAATTAACTACCCTAACCCTACCTTCCACGTTAACTGGTTCACCGTTCCTCTCAATGTAAATGCCGCTTGGTGTTAAGTAACCGTACTCACCATCATGTAGTGTTATGACCCTGTTAGTGTAGCTTAGGAATGCAGGTATGTCACTTGCCAGGAAGTTGAAGCCTTCACCCACCCCTATTACTAATGGGGAAACATTCCTGGCGAAGAAAACCCTATCAGGTTCACGGGAGTAGAGTAGGGCTATTGCGTATGAACCCTTAAGTCTCCTAATGGTTTCCCTTAAGGCAACCAAAGCCGGTAAACCAGCCTTAACGTAGTCCTCGAACAAGTGCGCTATTACCTCAGTGTCCGTGTCACTAATGAACCTATGTCCCCTTGCTATTAACTGCTCCTTAAGCTCCTTGTAATTAGCTATGATACCATTATGGGCAACAGCAACCTCACCAGTGCAGTCAACGTGTGGGTGGGCGTTCTCGTCACTTGGCTTACCGTGGGTTGCCCACCTGGTGTGACCAATGCCGCTTAAGCCATCTAATGCAGTGAAGTTAACCCTAGCTTCAACCTCATGAATCTTCCCCTTACCCTTCCTAATAATAATCCTCCCAGCACCGGTCACTGCAACCCCAGCTGAATCATACCCTCTGTACTCAAGTCTCTCAAGGCACTTCTTAAGCACCAAACCAAGTCTCTCACCGACACCACCAGCTACACCTACAATACCGCACACGCGTCACCTACTGGTCTATGGTAATTTAAACTATGCCTACTTGAGTTAAACTAGTTAGTTTAATAAACTCCTAAGCCCTTAAACCAAGGATGATGAGTGGGAGACCTCGCCGGATTGGTGGCGAATTTGCCGAGTGCTGACGTTTACTGTCTTAGTTTTATTGGGGGAATAATTTTATAAATTAAGCCATCAGTGATCTAACGTATGGTAGTATTATTCATGGAGGTTATGGATACTTTAGCGAGCCTAGAGGGCTTTGCTCAGGAGATGGCTTCACTAATTAAGAGGGAGGTTGATATTAAGGCTAGTGAGGATGAGGTTGCTGCATTAATAACCAACGAGTGGTCAAGCAAGTATAATCAACTAGTTACCTCAGGTAACTATAGGTCACTTAGAAGCCTAGCCAGGGAAGTTATGCTGGCGGTTGTTAGGAAGTATTCCCTAGGCCTAGGTGGTAGGGAGCTTGAGTATTGGGGTGACGCATTAGCCAACGCCTTCGTAACCGTGGCCAAAATCTACAATGACGTTGAACCAGCTTTAAACGAATTAAGTAACCTTGGGGTACCAATGTACATATTGACTAACCTTGATAATGATATAGCTAAGAAGATTCTGCTAAAGAATGGTCTCCTAAGGTTCTTTAAAGGTGTCATTAGCTCAGACTTAACGAGAGCTGGTAAGCCTAATTCAAGAATATTCAACGCCGCATTGTATAGGGCTAAGGTAAGTAAGGATGAGGCATTAATAGTGAGTGGGCTCATTGAAGACATAATAGGAGGTAAGCTAAGTCAAATTAGGACCATTTTCGTTAACAGAAGGCAAGTTAACTTAACAGTTAAGCCCGACTACATCATAGGTAACTTAACTGAGTTACCTAAGCTACTGAACAGCATAAGTAATCCTTAAGCATTGTTTAACGCCTTAATGGTTCATATGGTTGAATGAGGCACTAAGTATTCTAGCTACTAAGTTCTTACACACTTAGCCTTAGTGAATAAGATTAAGGGATTAGTCTGCACTATACTACTAGAGTTTAACTAACACGTTCACAATTGTTGATTCCGCTAATGCAATTAGGGCTCATGCCGATGTTAAGATTAGGCAAGCCTGCTCAGGGGTTTTAAGCCTAATAAAATATAGGGAACTAGGCTTTAGCGAGGTATGGTGGGCGTTGAGGGTTGTTTTTAGTGTTTGATTGCTATTGTTTTTACTTGCCTGTTCCCGT
>NZ_JAGDXD010000064.1 GCF_023256255.1 Caldivirga sp.
CTGTTTAGGACCTATAAAGAATATAGAACCGCCCTTAAAAATAGCATTAATTGAATCACCGTATACCCTATAGGCATAAATGGGTTTAGTTCCATTATTTACCTTAATCTCACTCACCTTTCTGCTTCCAGCTAAAAATGCCTTGGACTTCTTTTCCAAGCTTCTTCATCAAGTATAGTATAAATTATGTTCATTTCCCTTAATTCATCATGTATTTGGGGAAAAGTTTGCTCAACTATGGCCTCTATTGCAAATGCCTGGTATGCTCCAGTTGAGATTAGTGACGGTGGTATACTACCCTTATCAGCCTTAGCCATTATCGCGTTTGGTGGCTGATACATTATGGTTAATTCACTTATCTCCTCCCTATACTCGCCAGGTAATATCCACCTCAGGAAATCCATTAATAATGGTTTATTAACTGTAGCTGATTCGGGGGTAAGACCAGTCTCATGATGCTTGGGTATAGGGTAAGCGTGGCAACCCTCTCAGTGCTAAGGAAAACTGCCGGTGTTAATGGATCACCGAATACTTTACTCAATATGTAAGAGCCTATTGTGGGTAATGCGCAGTTAGGGTCATTACCCATGACTGAGACCTTGTATTGATTATTCTCAACAACCACACCTGCTATACATGCAGAGAGACTACTCCTCTTATATTCAACTACTACACTTAGCTTCTCATCACCACTTAGGTTAAAGTCTACGGTATTACTCCGCCTATCAATGATCACTCTAAGCGTTAAGGAATCCGTAATCACGGCCACCTCACCCTCATCCTCACCAAGAGAGACTAAATCGTGCGGCTCCACGCCAAAAAGCCTTTCCCGCAGCATTCCTAATAAGGCCCTCGTTAAGGAATCTTAAGGCTAACCAAGACTCAACCAAAGACTCCAACAGTCTCGCGTTAACATAATCCTCCACCGACGGCTTAGGCAGGGTTTCTCAATAATTCCAACACCCACAACCCCATTCTACCAAACCCTACAAATGCTTAAATCCTCAGGGATTATTAAGAATGTTTAAAGACCATTGGTTAGGTAAGAGTACTGGGAAACATTGAGTAGGTTATTTATCTGCAGGAAGAGAATAAACTTATTAATCTATATTAATGTTTAATTGATTTAATGGGGGGTTTAGTTTCAGTGGAGATTTCGAGAGTGATTTACGAGAAGATCCAGGAGCTGGGCCTGGACCTTGAGGACCTTGTGGCTTACTCATTAATTAGGTTTACCAGTCTTGATCCTGGTGAATTGGCTAGGGCTAGGGTTGAGTTGGCTGAGAGGTACCTCAATGAGGCTAGGGAGTATTTAACCAGGGGTGACGCTGTTCAGGCTAGTGAGAAGCTTTACAAGGCTGTTGAAGAGGCTGTAAAGGCGCTGGCTGAGGAGTACAATGTCCCTGAGTATCAACAGGCCGTTAAGGAGGGTAGGTGGTTCGCTTACTTACTCGGTAGGGCTGCCAGGACGCTCAGCGTTAAGCTTAATGAACCCAGGATTACCTACGCCTGGTCAATTGCCTATGACTTACATATCTGGGGCTTTCATGAGGGTAAGTATGGGGTTGATTACGTTAAAATCGACATACCCCACGTGGAGTGGCTAATCAACTACACTAAGCAGCTACTGTATAGGCAGAGCCAGGCTGGTTAACGCCAAGTCTAAAGATAACTGACCTCCTCCCCGTCTTTGATGTTTTTCTTTGGGTTTACCGCCTTCATCCTCATTGCTTCACTGTTTATTGATGTTGCCATACCTATGATTAGTCATATTTAACTTAAATTCAACGGTTTCATTAATGACCTTAGCTAGGTTAATAATAGTGTTGAAGTCGGGTTCAAACCCCCTCCTAATCCACTCCTTAGCTGACGTAACCGTAGCCTCCACTAATGTTACTAAGGCATCAGTCGTAGTGGTGGCTGCCTTACCCCTACTATTCATTAATTTAATTAGCCTGGTTTTAGCCTGCTTAACTAAGGCATCCGTAGTCTCCCTGAGGAGTAGGTTAACTTGGCTTGCGTCAGTGGGTTTAACGAAGTACTCCACTACATTAGCCTCCTCTGGTATTTGAGTGAGTAGAATGCGTTTAATCATGTGGCTTGGGGTTAAGTAAGTGGAGTTATCGACCCTTGGTGAGAGGAGCCATGTGGCGGTTTCCTTAATCCTTGAATACACCCTGTCCCCACCACCGGGTATGTCGAAGGAGAGGAGTATTAAGTCATCTGCGTTGTTGCTTAGGGTGAAGTTGATTAAGCCATTGTTTAACTTAGGCCAATTAACTAGGTGAATGTCCCTAATCTCATCCTGCCCCTTATACCTACCCTCAAAGCTCCTTGATGAATAACCAGTAGTCCTACCTACCACTGCAAACATAATTACCTACCGGCGCAGGGGTTTATAAAGTTTGTTCATTATAAAATGAATAATTAAGTAAAAATTCACGTTGAAATTCAGCAAAATATTCATTTAAAAATGAATATAAAGAAAAACTTATTAGGAACCCACAGGTAAGTGAACGTGTCAATAGAGTCCTTCAAAATACTCCAGGGTATTGAAGTGAAAACCAGGGTAAGGATATATGGGCCAACCAACTCCTACATACCAATACCATCCTTCGCAAGATACCTAGGCTTCGACGATAAGGCACAGGTAATAGTAATTAAGGGTGGATTATACAACATTTATGAAGCCACCCCAAGGAGATTATCATCAACAAGATACGGCATAACCCTACCAAGAAGAACCATAGAAGCCCTAAACCTAAGCAACAATGATGAAGTAACAGTAATAATGCTAAGACCAACAACACAGGAGTACACAATTAAGAAAGGCAATGAAAACTAACCCAATCCTTTAAGCAGGGATTATTCAAGAATCTTAAGTACTACCCTCTTCCACCAACATTACGGAATACTCTCTCATTAAAATTTGGACTGCCAGACTCGAGGTAATATTAATATCACCACTACCCTATTAACCCAAAGCCAAGGTAAACACTAGGCCAACTAAGCCAGATTCACATTCACTAATAATTAACGCATGCTACGATAAGGCTAACGCTCACCATCCTTAAGCATTACTTCAGAGTGGTACAGGGAGCCTTGCCTCATACGGTTTGGACCGCCAGAGTAGCGATAATATTAATATTACCTCGACTCTGTCACTCCAAAACTAAAGGAGGAAATAAACACCCACCTTTAATAGCGAAACTTAACCCCATAGGCAGGTAACTCACGTATAAATTATTGATTAGTTCACGGTATTGAGAAATAGAAACAATATTAATATTACCTCGACTCTGGCGCCCCAAATTTTAATGAAACCA
>NZ_JAGDXD010000065.1 GCF_023256255.1 Caldivirga sp.
AAAACTTAAAACTAACCCCACCCTAAAGGGCGAAGCTTGACATTCATATTGTCACAGATAAGTGAACTTTCATTCTAGGCACTGCAGTTGATTCTTTATCATAAGCTATTTATTAAAACTAATTCATAATTAATACACACTATTGGAAATAGAAACAGTAATTAGCGCCCTCACTGAAATAGCAGGCTGATGCCTTGGGATGAGTAATACTTGAGGATTTTAAGCCTTTAATTTTATATTAGCTAAACTTTAAGTATTTTTTAATTTAAGAAAAAACTTAAAAACATATGTCAATGATACTTAACCGTGAATCTACGATACTTTAACCTTACTGAAAGGGGAAGTAACGTTAGGAAGGAGGTTCTAGCTGGATTAACCACGTTCCTATCGATGGCTTACATACTCATTGTTAACCCATCAATATTAACCGCGGGCTTTGAGGTTGCATTAAGTGCCGCAACCCATACCCCAATTACAGTTGTTGAGGCTACTTATGCAGATTTAATATTCAATGTTAAGCTAAGCTTTACTGTGGCAACGGCCTTGGCTGCCGCTATAGCAACACTCATAATGGGGCTTTACGCCAACATGCCCTTTGGCCTAGCTCCAGGCATGGGTGAGAACTCTTTCATAGCGTTCTCGGTAATACCACTATTCACGGAAATACTAATTAATAGGGGGCACTTAGTAGGTGTTAGTGCCGCGCTCTTTGGAATATACCTTGCATTAATCTCAGTTCTCTTTAATGGAATTCTATTCCTAATATTCTCAATCGGTAAACTTAGGGAGGCCATAATAAATTCCATCCCCGAGAAGCTGAGACTGGGTATAGCGATAGGGATTGGCTTATTTATAGCGTTCATTGGTTTCTCATCAGCTGGAATAGTAACGGCAGGAACACCTGGCGCAACACCAGTACAGTTGAATACTAAGGCTTTCTCACAATTACCACTGTACTTGGCCTTAGTAGGCTTCATACTAGCTGCCACACTGTACGCATTAAGGGTTACTGGGAGCTTCCTAATCTCAATAGTAGTCATATCAATAGTGAGCGCTGCCCTAGGTTACATTAGGCCTGAGTCATTTTTAATAACTAAAATGCCTCTAATGACATCAATAGCCGGCAGTATCCCCAGCTCATTTTACTTATACTTCACATTATTCGGCTTAGGCTTCCCTATAGCATTCTCATTATTCATAGTGGACTTTTTCGATGGTGTAGGCACCATAACGGGACTTTCAATTAAGGCTAACTTAGTTAAGGATGGGAAGATCATAAATATTGATAGAGCCTTAATAAGCGACTCACTGGCGTCAATAATCGCACCATTTGTAGGCACATCAACCACCGTGGTTTATATCGAAAGCTCAACAGGCATAGAGACAGGTGGTAGAACTGGATTAACCGCACTTACTACTGCACTAATGCTACTTATTTCAATACCATTTGCACCACTCATCGCATCCATTCCCTCATTTGCAACTGCAGGGGTTCTTATAATGGTAGGCCTATTATTCCTATCAATGGCCCCTGACCTTAAACTGAGCAATGACTTAAGTGAACTAATACCAGCATTCCTAGCCATAATATCAATACCCTTCACCTACAGTATAACCACAGGCATTGGATTAGCAGTCATAACTTACATAGCCTTAAAGGTACTACTGGGTAGGTATAGGGAAGTTACATGGGGTATGTGGCTTGTGGCAGCATTATTTATCGTATACTTCGCGCTAGTAGCTACCATGGGTATTTAAACATGAACAATTAATTCACCCATAACTGTTACACTTGAGGCCTAGTGAATGTACTGATGCTTCTCAATAAAGCTAGTGAATTTAGACATGAAGTAAGTGTAGGCGCAATATTTTTATATAGTACTAATGAAATGGTCTGAATGCAGGAAAAAACAGAGGTTAACGGTGTACAGCCTTTAAGGGCCTTAGGTATGATGACTAATAAGAGCGTGGTAGTTAAGCTTAAGGCGGGCAGAGTCCTTAGTGGTACCTTAAGATTCATAGACCAATGCATGAACATTGTGCTTGACGAAGCAGAGGAGTTAGACGCTAGGACTAATCAAGTGATAGTTAGGTATGGTAAAGTGTTAATAAGGGGAAACCAGGTACTTTACGTATCGGTAAGGAATGAGCTAGAGTGATCCCTATGGCCAGGAACATAGTAGTCTCAGGGGTGAGGAGACCCTCAACTGAGGATTTACCTGTTGAGTTGGTTGAGAGGAAGGGGTTAGGGCATCCTGATTATATTGCTGATTCAATATCAGAATACGTTAGTAGGGAATTATCCAAGTACTACATGGAGAACTTCGGCACTATACTTCACCATAATGTTGATAAGGTTCTAATAATTGGAGGTAATGCCCATGTTAAATTCGGTGGAGGTGAGATGATAGAGCCGATTAGGGTAATAGTGTCCGGTAGGGTTACTACTGAGGTTAAGTCGAGCACTGGGGTAGTTAAGGTACCTGTGGGTAGTATTATCTTATCAGCAGCAAGGAAGTTCATCATAGATAACTTCAGGTTCCTTAACCCAGACCAGCACCTTGTCATAGATTACAGGGTTGGGCAAGGATCAGTGGACCTAGTTGGTGTTTATGAACTTGGAGTATCAAGTGGAGGTGTACCACTCGCAAATGACACATCAATAGGGGTTGGCTTCGCTCCATTGACGGTAACTGAGAGGCTTGTCTATGAGACTGAGAGACTACTTAACTCAAGGGAGTTTAAGTCAAAGTACCCTGAGGTAGGTGAGGATGTTAAGGTAATGGGCCTTAGACAGGGTAAGAAGATAACGCTCACTGTCGCATCAGCCTTGGTTTCAAGGCTCATTAAGGATAAGGACCATTACATAAGCGTTAAGGAGGACGTCGTGAATGCACTGTATGATAACGCGGCTAAGCTTGCTAATGAATATGAGGTGAAGATACACTTAAACACAGCTGATAACCCTGAACATGGAATATACTACCTCACGTATACTGGAACCTCAGCTGAACATGGAGATGATGGAATGACTGGTAGGGGTAATAGGGCTAATGGGTTAATAACGCCAATGAGGCCCATGTCCATGGAGGCTACTGCAGGTAAGAACCCTGTCTCACACATAGGTAAGATATACTACGTACTAGCCAACATAATAGCTAAGCGTATTCACGATGAGGTTAAGGGCGTCAAGGAGGCTTACGTTTACTTACTAAGCCAGATAGGTAAACCCATTGATAACCCACTAATAGCTAATGTTGAAATAATTACTAATGAAGGGGAAGTAACCAGTGAAATGAGGAGGGAGGCTGAGGCTATAACTGATGAGGAGATTAGTAGGATAACTAGGCTAACTAACATGTTTGTGAGGGGCGAAATAACCCCATTCTAAGTTAAAGGTAATCCAAGCTTAAAAGCCGAGCATTTTGCCTACTGCCATGAAGGTCCCTAATTAATTTGCAAGTAACTACTCTACTGAGGAAGAATTCAACCTAGTTAACTTGGATAACCCTTACTGGGCTCTTTTCCTACCGATCTTATACTCATTCACTAAATCCTCAAGGGTATCGTAATCCACTTCACTCAGTGTGCTCTTTAATTCATTAGCGAGCTCATTTAACTTACTAATGCTGATTACCTTAATGTCATCGTTCACATCTAGGGCTAGTACCCTAAGTAATGGCACCACCGTTACACCCATCTTGTATAATTGCCTAATAGCCCTTAAACCCACCTCATCAATCGTTACCACAATACCCGACCACACTTTACCCATGTCCACTAGTGATGATATGTCCTGGAACCTCATGATGGGCAAGTAACCTTTACTAGTAACTTTACTCAAATCCTCAGCGTTACTAACCCTCACTGCGAAGGCGTAGTTATTATTAAATAACGCATCAGCCACAATAGACTTCACTTTGCTTAAGGTATCGTTAAGCTCCCTATTCCTCTTAGTCTCAAGCTCAATCCTACTCTCCAATAGCCGAATCTTAGATGCAAGGGATTGGTCAGGTGGATTATATTTAAGTGTGTAGAGTCTATTAACCTCATCCCTAAGCTTAGTATTCTCATCCTCAAGCTTACTGATCTTCTCCTCCAGTAACTTAACGTAATCCTTAAGTTCCTTAACCTCATCAATGCATTTACACTCCTGCTGATTCCTAACAATGACCTCCGCCTTACACTCCTGGTTAACACTCCTAGTGAGTATTCGGGATAACGCATCCCTTATTGGCAGCCCCTTGACCACTAGTTCCTTAACCTCATCAGCGTTGACCTGTATTGGTAGTTCACTCAATATTTCATCAACCTTATTGAACTTATCAACGTAACTGGTGAATGCCTTATAGGCTGCGGCTAAAGCATCCCTTTCATGCGGTGTCCTCACCTTTACATTATCTTTCTCAGATAGTTTAAGCGCAATATTAGCCTTCTCAGCAATCTGCATGTCCCTTTCAGGGTGGTAGAGAACAGCACCTATCATGGATGAGAGCTTCTTAACGTAATCAGACGGCTTAGAGACGTCCGTCGCAACGATTATTGGTGTGCCATACTCGTAGACTAGGCTTAAAACCCTCCTCCTACTCATGTTCCTACCACTGAATAGGGCAAGCACCCTACCGTCAAGGCTCATTAAGGCTAACCCAGTTACTATACCTGGATCAACACCTATTATTAGCCTTGTCTTAGATCTTGGGGATATTTCAGTATAGCTTGAGTTGGGTGAAAGGAACTTAACACTACTGCTAATTACCTGCTCCAGAGTCACCTTAACATCAATTGATTTAATGGGCTTCACGAACCTTCTAACGATGGATTTATCGGCGTACACTATTATTAATGCTGATCTCACGCCTTCACTATCCCTATGGTAGAACACGTCGTAGTCTAGGTTAGCCTTATTAAGGGATTCAATAATACTCTTAACAATATGCTTAACCCTAATTGCAATATTCCTCTCAAACCTCCTTCTACTCTGCCCACCCTGCCTTGTTGATATTAATGCCTTAACCACGATCTTGGTTTCATTCTCGAAAAGCCTCACTGTGGAGCCTACTCCCCTCAAGGCCAATGCTGCAGTATACTTAGCAGTCTCCTCAGGCGTTAATAACCCAACGTTCATCCCCAGGTACTTCCTAACCAATTCCTCCATCTTAACCTCAGAACCATCAGGCAATCTAGTCACTTGGATTATCTGAGGAACACTGGGCAATTTACTCATCCTCTTCAGGAAACGACCACCTAGTTCTAAAATCTCCCTAATATTATCAACCGCAACTAATGACGGCTTATACTTCTTAATAACCCTAATTAACTCATCCGGATTAGCCACACCACTAGTAATCATAGTCTCATCACTATTCATAACTACATAGGAGAAACTACCCTCAGGCCTAATGTCAATACCCAGTACTCTAGAGGACACGTTAAAATACTGAAGAGGGGTTATTAATTCTTTATTCTACACTAACCCATTAGCACGTAATGAGGCATGCGTTATGGCTTTAGCACCTTACATTAAACATACCATTCACTGTTTACTGACCTCCTCCCCTATTTGGGGAGGTTCCCGCCCTCGCTTGTGTTGTCATTGGTCATTGGGTGGGTAGTGCACCCCCCATTTTAGAGAGGTTGATTATGGCGATGATGTCCCTATCCTCCTCGAATCCGCATCTTGGGCACTTGAGCCTCCTGTAGCCTACTTTAATCATCTTGGTA